>CAZJBD010000004.1:0-48602 GCA_964544265.1 uncultured Eubacteriales bacterium | reverse complement strand
ATATACATGTTCAGATATTGACCCAGAACTTCGGGTCCCAACCGCTCCGGTTCAGTCTTGGGCTCTGCAAGATCTATTGCCGGTTCTCCGGGCCGTGTCTTCCTCTCCACCCGAAACGAACCGAAATCAAGAGGCAGGCCCTTCTCTTCGACCTTGGGCGCCGGCCCGTGGGCCTCCGTCTCCGATGCATAAACGTCCTTGATCCCGCTTGTCCTCAGGGCCGCCTGCTCGACGCTCCTCAGAACAAGGCGGAAAATCGCCTGAGTATCTTTAAACCGGACTTCGGCTTTGGCCGGATGGACGTTAACATCCACATCTGAGAAGGGCAAGCTAAGGAAGAGAAAGGCCTCGGCTGAACGGTCTTTTTCCAGCATTCCGGAATAAGCCTGGTTTAAGGCGGCCTGGAGCGTGCGGTCCCTGATGGGCCGGGCGTTGACGTAGAAAAACTGGTGGTTCCGGTCCGCCCTTCCCAGAAGCGGTCTGGACGCGAATCCGTAGACCCCGCACTCCCCTTCCTTGTAATCGACCTCCATCAAGCCGTCGAGGACCGCCTTCCCGTAGATCTGAAAAATCCGTTCTTTAAGGCTGGCTACCGCCGGGCAATCCAGGAGCTCCCGGGGGCCGTTGAATAGGATAAAACGGACTTTAGGGTAGGCCAGGGCCGCGTTGGTCAGATATTTGGCGATGAGACTCAGCTCGGACCTGTCGGAGCGGAGGAACTTCCGCCGGGCCGGCAGGTTGAAGAAAAGCTCCCGGACCTCGACCAACGTCCCTTTGGGGAAAGCGATTTCCGTGATATGCAGGAGCTTATCCCCCTCTCGTTCGATTTCTGTTCCTCTGTCCCCGTTCCCGTCGAACGTCTTGAGCGTCAAACGGGACACGGCCGAGATGCTGGCCAGCGCCTCTCCCCGGAAGCCGAGGGTGGAGATCCTTTCGAGGTCCTCTTCGCCGGCAATCTTGCTCGTCGAGTGGCGCCGGAAGCAGAATGCGGCGTCCTCAGGGGACATCCCCAAGCCGTTATCCCGCACCCTGATGAGCTTTTTCCCCCCGTCGAGGAGATCGATCCTGATCTCCGTTGCTTCCGCGTCCAAGGAGTTTTCCACAAGTTCCTTGACGACAGAGACCGGCCGTTCGATAACCTCCCCGGCCGCGATTTTCCGGGCAAGCTCAGGCGGAAGGACGTGGATTCGTTTCATCGTTCTCAACCGGTCGTTTCTTGAGGACTGACGGCCGTTATCCGCACTTTAACGACTTCCCGCCGCGAGACGGGGCAGTCCGAAATCCTAACCCGGATATAGTTTTCGGTCAGGACCTCGGCTTCCCGGCCTTTTTTCATGATCACAATCCCTTCCAGCTCCCGCCCAACGAATCGTCTTCGAAAATCCAGGTTTTTTTCCGCGGAAAGCTCCCGCAGGACCACGGCCCTTTCCATTTTCGTCTTTTCGCAAACCTGCTTCATGCGGGCGGCTCCGGTTCCCTCCCTCGGCGAGTAAGGAAACACGTGAAAATAATCCAAGGGGGCCCGGCGCAAAAAATCGTGCGTCTCGTCGAAATCTTCCTCGGTCTCCCCAGGGAATCCGGCAATGATATCGGCGCCCAGCGCCGCAGCGGGCGATCGTCGCCGCAGATTTTCGAGTATCTTTTCATAATTTCTCCGCCCTGGGCCCCTCCCCATCATTCCCAGGACCTGGTCCGAACCGCTCTGCAAGGACAGGTGGAAATGTGGGCAAATCCAGGGACTCGCCGTGATATGCTCGACGAGAACACCGTCCAAGAAACGCGGATCAAGCGAGCTCAAACGGACCCGGCCGAGGCCCTCAATCGCTTCGATCCGGCGGACGAGATCAAGGAGCGAGCTTCGAGGCTGGAGATCGAAACCGTAAGAGGAGAGATGAATCCCCGCCAGGATGATCTCCCGGTAGCCCCGCGCCGCGAGGTCGCCGACCCGCGCCAGGACGTTTTCCGGAGGAACGCTCACGCTCTTCCCCCGCACGCTCGGGATGACACAGTAGGAACAGTGGAAATCGCAACCGTCCTGAACCTTGACCTGGGCCCGGGCCCGATAAGGGGCGGCCGTGGTCGCCTCCTCACGCGCTCCCGTTCGTTCGATGAGCTTTTTCGCCAGATCGGTTTTCTCCGCATTCCCGACGACCATCCAGACGCCCGGCATCTCGGCCAGTTTTGGGCCGGTCCGTTCGGCCAGGCAACCCGTCACAATCAGGCGGGCCTTCGGATTTCGACGGGCGACCTTGTGGATAAACCGCTTGACGTCCCGGTCCGCCCGTCCGGTGAGGGTGCACGAATTGACCAGGACATAGTCGCTCTGTTCCCAGGCATCCCCGACCTCAAGCCCGCGCCTCTGGAATTCCTCGGCCCAGGTGAATGCCTCGGCTTGGTTGACCCGGCAGCCGAAGTTGCGAATGGAGAAAGAGGTCATGCCTTTTCTTGGACTTTCCTTGAGCTCGCCTCGACCTCTTCGGCCATCTGTTTTCGATGGGCGGCCAGCTTCTTGCGGAGCCCGACGTCGTTCAGGGCCAGGATCTGCACGGCCAAGAGGGCCGCGTTAGCCCCTCCCGCCTTCCCCAAGGCAACCGTGGCCACCGGAATGCCTTTGGGCATCTGGACGGTGGACAATAAGGCGTCCATTCCGGCCAGGGCCGGGCTTTCCACCGGTACGCCGATGACCGGCCGAGTCGTGTGGGCGGCGATGACGCCGGCCAGGTGGGCGGCCTTGCCCGCCACCGCGATAAAGACCTCCGTCCCCTTCTCCTCGGCCTTCTTGACCAGCTTCAGAGTCCTCTCCGGCGAGCGGTGAGCGGAGGTCACCTCGAGGTCAAACGGCACGCCGAACTCCTTCAGGATTTCCAGGCCATCCTTGATAACGTCAAAATCGGACCCGCTTCCCAGCAAGATCGTAACGTTCATTGTCCAACCTCTCTTTCCGCGCCGATGTCGCGCCGGAAGTGCATAGCCTCAAAATAGATCTTCTCTATGGCGGCGTAGATTTTCACCATGGTCTCTTCGAGCGTCGCTTCGGAGGCGCAGACGCCGAGGACGCGCCCGCCGTTCGTAAAATATTTTTCGTCCTTCCTTGCCGTTCCGGCGTGAAAGAGGACGACCCCCGGCATGGCTTCGACCTCATTGAGCCCGGTGATTTCTTTTCCCTTTTCATACTTGCGGGGGTACCCCCCCGACGCCAGGACGACGCATGCCGATGGTTTGAGACTCCAGCTGACCTCGGCGCGGAGGATGTCCTCCTCAATGGCCGAGAGCAGGATCTCGACGAGGTCGCTCTGAAGCCTCAACACCTGGGGCTGGGTCTCGGGGTCTCCGAACCGGCAGTTGTACTCAAGGACTTTAGGTCCGTCCTCGGTCAGCATCAGGCCGCAGTACAGGACGCCTTTGAACTTCCGTCCCTCCTCGAGCATGCGGGTGACCGTCGGGAAGACGATCGTTTCCATGATCTTCGAATAGAGATTCTCGTTCATGAAGGGCGAGGGGGAGATTGCGCCCATGCCCCCGGTGTTGGGACCCCGGGCGCCGTCGTAAACGGCCTTATGGTCCATGACCGTGACGAGGGGCCGGACCCGGGCGCCGTCAGAGACCACGATGAACGAGACCTCGCGACCGCGTAAGAATTCCTCGATGAGAATTCGCTTCCCCGCCGGGCCGAACTTTTTTTGGACCATCATCTCGGAGGCGGTCTCCTCCGCTTTTTTGGGATTGTGGCAGATCGCGACTCCCTTGCCGGCAGCCAGGCCGTCGGCCTTGACAACCACGGGGAAACCGAGATCGCCCGCTTTGATGATCTTCTGGGCCTGGTCGAAGGTGTCGGCAATCCGGAAGCGGCCGGTCGGGATTTTGTGCCTTTCCATGAACTGCTTGGCGAAGATCTTACTTCCCTCGAGCTCGGCCGCCTTCTTCCTCGGGCCAAAAATCCCCAGACCCCTTTTCTCGAATTCGTCCACGATCCCCAGGGTGAGGGGAACTTCCGGGCCGACGACCGTCAGATCGATCGCCTCTTTTTGGGCGAATTCAGCCAAACCCTTGATGTTGGAGTCCTCGATGGCCACGTTCTCCCCCAGGGACATGGTCCCCGGATTCCCCGGCGCGCAAAAGATCTTTCCACAGCGTGGACTCTGCTTGATTTTCCAAGCCAGGGCGTGTTCCCTGCCGCCGGAACCGATGACGAGTATCTTCATCTCTCGACCTCCAAGACGGGGTCAAACCTACTCTTTTGACGTGTGTCAAAAGAGTAGGTTTGACCCCTACTTCCACTCTCCAAAGACGCTGGCGAGGACCTTGACGGCCACAGGCAAAGCATCTTTGGCCGACAGGCAGTAATGCATCTCAAGGAAGGCCTCACGGAATTCTCTAACCTCGTCCTTCACCGGTTTTTTCCGGATGATGGCGTCGGCGATATAGCCGGCCAGGATGTCAAAATCCGTTTCCTCCATTCCGAACCGGGTCATTTCCTGAACGCCCATCCGGATGCCACTCGAGACGAGGAAGGTCTCGTCATCGGGCAGAGCCTGGTAGTTGGTCAAAATGTTGTTTTCTTCGAGACGGCGGGCGATCTCCATCCCCGACCCGAACGGCTTGACCCGGATGATGACCTGGTGAGTCTCCGTAAATCCGTCTTTCTCGTCGCCCTCGACCGGAACGCCCTTGTCTTTAAGCGCCCTGGCGAAGGCTTTGGCGTTGGCCCGGACCTGTTTCTGAAAAGGCTGTTTGAACTCGTTCATTTCGTAAGCCGCCATGAGCAGAGCGAGCAGGGTCCCGAGGTGGTGGTTCGAGGTCGAGCCGGGAAAGGCGCGGGCCTTGATGTCGAGCCAGAAATTCCGGAGCGGGCTCCCCTGGGGGAAGTTGCCGGCGATGAGGCCGCGCTGGGGGCCGAAGAACGTTTTGTGCGTGCTTCCCGTGACGACGTCGGCGCCATCGGCGAGCGGCTCCTGGAAAGCGCCGTAGAGGCCGAGGACATGGGCCATATCGAACATGATGACCGGCTTCTCCGGCCAGCCCTTGACGATGTCGGCGACAAACCTGATGGGTTCTTGATAAATGAACATGCTCTTGCCGAAGACCATGAGTTCGGGCCGGTATGTTTCCAGCAATTCTCCGAGTTTCTCAAGGTCCGGCTTATAAGGATTGTCCGCCAAAACCGGGAAATTGACGACCCGCTCTTTCCCCGTAGCCGGATCCTCCTCCACGAAATTGAACAGGGCGCCCATGGGCTGCGAACTCAGGTGTCCGCCCTTCGTGAGGTCGTTGTTCATAACCAGGCGCATCCGGCGGGAGGGCTGGCCCTGGGGCCGGTTGCGGTTGATGAATTTGACCATGCCTTTGAAAACGACCTCATTGGCCATCTGGCCGCTGATCGGCCGAAGCTCAACTTCGCCGCAATTGAAATATTTCCCCATTTCCTTTTGGGTCTCGATTTCGATGTCCCTGATGAAATCGGTCCCCTGGTAAAAATAGACCTCCTCGCCTTTCATGGTCCGATGCTCAGCGTAGCGGCCGGAGGGATCCGAGATCTCGCACATCTTGACCAGAAGCGACGGGGTGGACTCGGAGGGAATCAGGTTGAAGCATTCCCTCTGGCGCCAGATATTGTTCTTTTCGACCCTCTCCGCCAGAGCCTGGACCTTGTCGACGAACGAAGACATCATGGACATTCCTCCTCGATCTTCCGGATCTTGTCGACACGCCGGGCATGCCGGCCGCCCTCAAAATTCGTCTCCAGGAAGATTCGGACGATCCGAAGCGCCTCGTCAGGGCCAAGGACCCGGCCGCCCATCGTCAAGCAGTTGGAGTCGTTATGGAGCCGACTCATCTCCGCCGTATACTCGTTCCAACAGGGCGCCGCCCGGATCCCCTTGAACTTATTGGCCACAATCCCCATCCCGATACCCGTCCCGCAGACGAGGATGCCGCGGTCGCATTGACCGGAAACGATGCTTTGGGCGGCTTTGGCGCCGAAGTCCACGTAGTCCACCTTTTCCCCTGGACCGCAGCCGAAGTCTACGTATTCGATCCCCTTTGCACCGAGGTATTCCGCGACCGCTTTCTTCAGGTCAAATCCAGCATGGTCCGAGGCCAGGGCGATCTTCATGTAATGCTCCTCCCCCTCGTTTCCTCTTATTCACGCAAACCATCGAGCGGACCTATCGGTCATTCGACGAATTTGGCGGCTTCCGGCATGACCTCCAGGGCCTTAACCACCACGGGGTCCGACCTCCGGTAGGCCCGGATGCCTTCCTCGACTCCCCAGAGAGCCGAGGCGATCTCCCGCTCGAGCTCCCTCCGGATTTCGTTAGCGGACCCCGCGAACTTGGCCTCCTCAAACGGGATATTGGCCGTGCGGAGGTAGCTTCGGAAATCTTCCAGGACTTCCGGACCGGCGACGAAGATGTCCCCGATGACGATTTTCCCGGCGCCATCCGCTTTCGTCCCCCGGTCCTGAGGGAACACGAAGCGGTCGGCAAGCCCCGTCTGGTGCTGAACGAGTTTCCTGGCGTAAGCGAAGAAGGACCCCTTAACCATCAGCTCGAAGGTCAAGGGCTTAAGGGAATAGGCAACCTCGTAGTCGGGCGTGATGCCGCCCTGCCCGAGAACCTTCCTCCCTTTGAGGGTGGACTTGACTTCACGACTCTCGGCCGGGGATTGTTTGCCCATGAGATAATCCTCGATGTGGCTGTAATCCCTCTGGATGGCCCGGCCGCTCGGCGTCAGGTACTTGGCCGTCGTGATGGCCACGGCCGTTGTCGAAGACAGGGGGAAGATCGTCTGGACGAGGCCTTTTCCCCAGGAATCATGCCCGACGACAAGCGCCCGGTCGTTGTCCATGACGGCGCCGCTTACGATCTCCGAGGCGCTGGCCGTCCCCTGATCAATGAGGACGACAAGGGGCAACTTCTCATACTGCTCGTCCTTGAGGGCCCAAAAATCCTTGTTGTAGTTGCGGTTTCTTCCCCGGATGGAGACGACCAGGGCGCCCTTGGACAGGAATTCGTCCGAGACTTCGATCGAGGAGATCAAAGGGCCGCCCGTGTTTCCCCGGAGGTCCAGGATGAGGCTCTTCATCCCCAATCCGGTGAGCCTGGTAAGCTTCTCCCGAAGCTCCCGGTCCGTGTCCTCGGCAAAGGTCCGGATGAAAATATATCCGACGGTGTTGTCCAGCATGAAGGCGTAGGGCACGCTGTAGAGCGGTATCTCTTCGCGGATGACGGTCAGGTCGATGGGCTTTTCGAATCCCTCCCGGACAATGGTGATGTTGACCTTCGTCCCCTTTTCACCGCGGAGTTTCTGCAGGGCGTCGAGACTCGAGATAGGCTTCGTCGTCTCGCCGTTGATGTGGGAGATAATGTCGCCGGGCTGGACGCCCAGACGCCAAGCGGGTGTGCCTTCAATGGGCGCGATGACCACCAAGCGGTCTTCCTGCTTCTGGATCTGGATCCCCAGCCCGTAGTATTTGCCGACATAGTCCTCGCGCATCCTCAAGAAATTCTCGGGCTCGAGGAAGTACGAATGGGGATCGAGAGTTTCCAGGAGGCCGTGGATGGAGGCGTAAGCCAGCTTTTCCGAATCCAAGTCCTTGTAATAGCTGTTCTCAAGGATCGAGACGATGGAATTGACCTTGTCCAGGGAGATGGCCCAGAGGTCTTCTTCCGGGCCGGAAAGCCGGACGAAGGCCACAAGGAAGAAAAAAAAGAATAGGACCTTCTTCTTCATGTCCATTACAGCTTGAAAATCAGGTTCCATCTTATCAAAGCCCTCCCCCGATGTAAATACCGAATGAGCCGCCCTGGAGCGTTTATCGACGGTCGTGATGGGAGGGCATGAAGAAGGGCTGCAGCGACCATGCGGAGATCAGCCTGAGACGAGTGTCCGATGAGGGCAGCCGCAGGCCTCCGAGGAACGGAGACACGCACAAGAATTTAATTGAAGGGCATTAATCCCCCCAACCCCCCTTGGCCAATCAAGGGGGGATGAGAGGTCCGCGTCTCCGGCAGAGGTCGGAGGATGGGTTTCCTTCAGCTTATTAGATTTGCCTGGAGTCTTGGGCCTGAGGAGCCGAGAAGGACATAAGTCTCAGGCGATTCTTGATCGGAGCCGGGAGCAAGGCCCTTCTCCTGCCCTCCCATCGATTACCGCGATTGACTAATCCGGTATTTGCATCTATATTGAATGCATGTTCGGAAGCATAGGACCGGCGGAGCTCATCCTCATTTTTATCGTCGCCCTCCTGGTCTTTGGCCCCAAGAAGCTCCCTGAGATCGGCAGGTCGGTGGGGAAGGCCATCCGCGAGTTCAAGAAGACTTCCGACGAGATCAAGGGGCGCATCGAAGAAGAGATCGAGGCCTCGGAAGTGAAGGACGCCGCCAAGGCGCTGGAGACCGAGGCCAGAGAGATCAAGGACAACATCACCAAGGAACTCGAAAAACATGACGCTGAGGAAGGGAAAAAAGTCTCCTGACGAGATGACCTTCCTTGAGCATCTCGAGGACTTGAGAAAAAGGCTGTTCAACGCCTTCATCGCCGTCTTCGTCGCGGTTATCCCCTGCTGGATCATCGCCAAGCCCATCTATCGGATCATCGCCAGACCCGTCACTCAGTATTTGCCCGCCGGCACAAAGCTCGCCTTCACCCATCTGACCGCCCCCTTCATGCTCTACATGAAGATCGCTTTCGTATCGGCCCTCGTCTTCACCTCGCCCTACGTTTTGCTTCAGCTCTGGTATTTCGTCGCCCCGGGCCTGTACCAAAAGGAAAAGAAGTATGTCTTTCCCTTCGTTTTCTTTACGACGATCTTCTTTCTCTTGGGCATCCTCTTCGGATACCTCATCGTCTTCCCCTGGGCTTGCCGGTTTTTCCTCCAGCTGGGTTCGGACTTCCAGCCCGTCATCGCGGTGGACCAGTATTTCACCTTTGCCCTGCGCGTCTTGCTGGGGATCGGCCTCGTCTTCGAGCTTCCGACCCTCATTTACTTCCTGGCCAAGATCGGCGTGGTCACCGCCCGCTGGATGATCAAGAACTTCAAGTACGCCGTGCTCGTTATTTTCATCATCGCCGCGGTCATCACGCCCACTCCGGACATGATCACCCAGAGCATCGTGGCCGTCCCGATGATGGGCCTCTACGGCCTCAGCATTTTGATTGCCCTCGTCGTCGGAAAAAACAAGGAAAAGCGGAAACGGACGGCAGGCACAAACCCTGCGGGCTAACATGAAGACAAACGCGCGAAGGCCCGTCCTCATCGGGCTAACCGGAACAAACGGCGCCGGCAAAGGAGAGGTTGCCGCCTATCTCAAGGGATTCGGATATGCCTATCTCTCGTTATCCGACATCCTCCGGGAAGAATTGGCCGCCAGGGGGCTGGAAGCCAGCCGGGACAACCTCATCCGGACCGGGAATGAGTTGCGCGCGGCGCACGGACCCGATGTCCTCGCCCGCCGGACGATGGAGAAGGTTCGGGGGCCGTCGACGATAGACAGCATTCGCAACCCGCGGGAGGTCAAATTCTTTAGGAAACAGAAAGGGTTCGTGCTTGTGGCCATCGATGCCCCGATCGAAGTCCGCTATGCACGGACCCGGGCCAGGGGCCGTGACGAGTCGGCCGCAACCTTCGACGAGTTCAAAAGGAAGGAAGAGCTGGAAATGAACGGAAACGAGACGGGCCAGCAGATCGCCCTGTGCATGGCCATGGCCGACCGGACCATCTTCAACGACGGGACGATCGAGGAACTGCACCGGAAAGTGGAGGAACTCCTATGACGAACCCCCGCATATCCAAAGACGCCTACTATCTCGGGATTGCCCGCGAGGTCGCCCGTAGAAGCACTTGCTTCCGGCGGTCTATAGGGGCTATCATCGTCCGCGACGAACAGATCATATCGACGGGATATGCCGGAGCTCCGCGCAAGACCCGGGACAGTCTCACCCACGGATTCTGCCTCAGGGACAAGCTCGGCATCCCGCACGGCCAACGCTACGAACTCTGCCGGAGCGTCCATGCCGAGCAGAACGCCATCATCAACGCGGCCCGGGCCGGCGTCAGTCTCCTCGGGGGGGACATGTACATCTTCGGCAGCAATCCGGGCCAGGGAAACGTCGTCGACGCCTTCCCCTGCTTCATCTGCAAGAAGATGATCATCAATGCCGGCTTGGACCGCATCATCTGTTCCGCAAAGGACGGCACGATGAAAATCTTCACGGTGGAGGGCTGGACTAGAGACTGGCAGGAGTCGGATATCATCGACGACATGCACCAATACGGGAAATGACATGAATCGCGGCAAAAACTCCTTTCGGGTTTTTCTGGCCGCGCTCCTGGCCTTGTCCCTAGCGGGCGCCGCGAGCCGATCGACGCCCACCGCTATCCAAGACGTCGGACCCCGGCCCAAAGAGGGCGAAGTCGGGCTCCTCAAGCTCCTCGGCCTAGAGGCTTCTCCCGAGTCCATCGACTACGTCCAGAACAAGACGCAGTTCCAGCTTCACAGCCTCCTCACCGAACAACGCCACCCTAAGACCTGGAACTTGAGCGAACAGATCTCCAAGGACACGGCCGCCGGCCTGAGGATGCTTTTCTCCGTTGACGAGGACATCACGGCGCGCCTCGATGCCCTGGCCTCCGAAACAAAAGAGATCGACGAAGCCGTCGGAGCGATTGAAGAAGCCATCCGGTCCGGAAATAAAATCTATATTTATGGCTGCGGCGCGACGGGCCGACTGGCCAAGCAGATGGAGAGTTCGTTCTGGAGGCCCTTTTGGAAAAAAGTCAGAGGCCAGGACAAAATCCGGATCAAACTGGGAGGGGCCGTTCCCGAAGATATCGAGGAACGCCTCATCGGCGAGATGACAGGGGCCGACCGGGCCCTGATTTCGTCGCTCGAGGGCTTCGAGGACCTTCAGCTCATCGGCCGTCTCCAACTCCGGGACAGGGGCGTCCGGAAGGGCGACGTCATCATCTGCGTTACGGAGGGCGGCGAGACCTCGTCGGTCATCGGAACCATTCTGGGCGCCCTTGACCAATGGAAGGCCGAACCTGGGTATGACCCCGCCGTAAGCAGAAAGAACCTTTATTTCGTCTACAACAATCCCGACGACAAACTCCTTCCTTTTCTCCGCAGCCGCAAGGTGATCGAGGAGCCCGGGATCACTAAAATCAACCTGACGACGGGGCCCCAAGCGATCACCGGCTCGACCCGGATGCAAGCGACGACGATCGAAACCTACGTCGTGGGGAACATCCTCCAGGCCGCCGTGCGGAGGATGCTGACCAAGGCGCTTTCGTCCAAGGAGATGGCCAAGATCGGATTCGACGGTGAAGCAAGCCTTGGCAGAAGCTTTCGTGATTTCGCCCGGATCGCCGAATCGGTGAAAGCCGCCATCCCGGCCATCGTCCCATTCACGGATGTCGAGACTAAGGTCTATGAAGCCGGAGGGTTCTCAACCTATTTCGGGACGAGCGGCCTCATGACGGTTTTTATCGACAGCACCGAACGGAGCCCGACGTTCCGTCTCTTTCCCCTAGATACGATCAGGGAACCGAAGAGACGTTGCTGGATCCAGGTTTGGACGGGGGCGCTGACCATTAACGACGCCTGGCTGGCCTTACTGGGCCGCCCGTTCCGCGGCCTCGACCCGGAGTTTTACAGAAAGCCTTTCGAGGAGGAGATCGAGGACCCTTATCTCAGGACGGTTGCCCTGGAGAGTTTAAAGCGGGCCGGGAACGACCAAACAGGCCTCTATGATTTCTCCTTTTCGAGTTTCAACCTAAAAAACCGGAGCCCCCGGGGGGGCGATCTCGGCGTCGCCGTCTGTCTCAGCCCCGAGGAAAGGGATCTCGAGCGCGGCGATTCCCCTATCCGGAGGTTTGTCGACCTCTCCGCGAAAAGCGGGGCGCGGGTCGTTCTGGTCATGATCACGAACCTCCCGGACAGGGATACGGCGAGGATCGAGAAGGGCCTGCGGGAGAACATGGCCGATAACGCCGGCGGACTTCTCGTCGTTCCCGTCGGAATCGACGCCTCAAACGATCCCTTCGGCGTGAAGCTTCAGATCGCGGCCAAAATGCTCCTCAACGCCCACTCAACCGCGACCATGACCAAGCTGGGCAAGGTCATCGGCAATACGATGACCAATGTCAGCCCGAGCAATCTCAAGCTCATCGGCCGGGCCACTTTCCTCATCCAGTCCCATGTCAACGACGCATTGAACAGGCCGCAATGGGTTCGCACTCTGGGCCGCCGCAAGCCCATTTCCTACGGCGAGGCCAACGCCGTTCTATTCGACTCCATCGCCTATCTCAGGGGCAAGCGGGAAATGGCCGGCCAGACAGCGGAGGTCGGCTTGTCGATCATCAGGATCCTGGAATCCCTGAAACAAAAACGCGGGTTGACCTCGGACGAGGCCCTGAGGGTCCTGGGGAAAACAGGCCTCAGCGCTTACCTGTCCGAAAAAAAGTAGGGGTCAAACCTACTCTTTTGACAAACGCCGGATCACAAAATAAACATTTGCGTTTATCATATTGTCAAAAGAGTAGGTTTGACCCCTACTTGAGAATCCCGTACCCTTCACTTCGTCTATGTTCATGAACTATCCATCAAGAACAATTATGGCCAGGCAGCTAAGAATCCAATATTCGAACGCATTCTATCATATCACTTCCAGGGGGAATCAGAAACAGCCAGTGTTCTTTTCGCCATGGGACAGGGCTAGATTCCTAGACTGCCTTAATGAGGCTCACGAAAAATTTGATGCCCTTGTGCACTCGTACTGCCTGATGCAGAACCATTACCACCTCATGCTCGAAACCCGTCAAGCAAACCTCTCGAAGATTATGCATTTCATAAATACATCTTTCACGATCTATATCAACAAACGGTACAAAAGGGTTGGACACCTCTTCCAAGGCCGCTTTAGGGCAGCCCTAATCGAAGCGGAAATTTACGCCCAGGAACTCTCCCGTTATATCCACTTAAACCCTTTACGTGCCGGCATTGTTAAGCGTCTAGAGGACTATCCTTGGTCGAGCCTTCGCGAGTATCTCGGCCAAAGGGAGCCTCCTCGTTGGCTTGATACAAGCTTTGTCCTGGGCTTATTCGGAGATGATACTGATGATGCGCGCCTCCGATACGCTGGATTCATCTCTTCCGCTCTCATTTCAAATATTGCCAGCCCGTTCAAGAATGAAAATGGAGGAACTCCGGCCATCTTGGGAAGCAAGGGATTCCTCGAGCGCATCAAGGAGAAATATCTCCAGGGGAAAGCTCCCAACCGAGAGTTCCCGTTGCTTAGGCAATATAGAAAGAAGCCGCCCCTGGAAAGAATCCAATCTGAAGTTGTGGAAGCCCTCGGAACTGCAGACAAATTATCGAGAAACGCAGCTATTTATATTGCCCATATGAAAACAGATTATAAGTTGAGTGAAATCGGATCTTTTTTTGGCTTTAGCCAATCAGGAATCGCTAAGATCTGTCATCGGATGGAAAAAAAGCTTTTATTGGATGGGGATCTTAGCCAGACAATCGAAGGTGTGAAAAGAAATCTGTTTTAGATTGAAGATTGGGGTCAAACCTACTCTTTTGACAGAATGACAAAAGTTAATGTTTATTTCAGGGGTTTTTGTCAAAAGAGTAGGTTTGACCCCTACTTTATTTTTTTCGTGTAGATAATGCGGTCGTCCCCGGGCCTGTAGAAATCGGGAACCCGCGCGACCTCTTTGTAATCCAGCCCCAAATAAAATTCCCTGGTGCGGTGATACTTGGGCTGGCCGGCCGTTTCGATGAGAATGAGCCGTCCCTTGAGACGAGCCACGGTCTGTTCAAGCCAGCGGACGAGCTCTTTGCCCAGGCCCCTTCCCTGCTCCTTCGGCGAAACGGCCATCCAGTAGAGATCATAGGCGCCCTCGGTGAGCGGCGTCGGCCCCCAAGTCATGTACCCCCCTACTCCCCCGTCCTTGGCTTCCACGATGACGACGTGGTAGTCCTTTTGGCCGGGCTTCAGGAGGTAGGCGTCGATGAGTTCCTCCGCCACCTCGATCTCGCCGGGAGTGAACATTCCCGTAGCCTTGATGAGGTCCATGACGGCCGGCTTATCGGCCGGCGCCATCGGGCGAACCATAAGACTTTTTCCTGCGCAGGGCGTTGTCGAGCATGTATTTCCAGAATCGCGGGTATTCGATGCCGGCGGCTTTTAAGGCCCGGACGTATCCGGCGTCTAGACTGATGTCGGGGTTGGGATTGACCTCCAGGATAAAGATGTTCCCCGCCTTGTCCATGCGGAAATCGACCCGGGCATAATCCCGGCAGCCCATGGCCCGGAACGCGTCCACCGCCATCTGTTGGAGCTTTTCTTTCAACGCATCGTCGATCGGAGCCGGGCAGATCGGCACCGTCGTCTTATACATGATGTGGTCCTTCAGCCACTTGGCCTCGTAGCTGCAAATATGGGGCATGGACTCCGGTACCGTCGAAAAATCGATCTCGGACACGGGCAGAGCTTGGATTGTCCTGTTCTCCAGGACGGCGACGTTGAACTCCCGCCCCTCGATGTATTCCTCGACCAAAGCCGGCTGCTTGTAAAGGTCCAGGATCCGCTTGACCTGGGCCACCAAGTGCTCCGAGTCTGAGACGACCGAATTGGGCCCGATCCCCAGGCTCGCGTCTTCGGCATTGGGCTTGATGATGACGGGGAAGCGGACCTCGAGGGCCTGATCCTTCGAGGACAGCAGCTGGCTCGGCGCGGTCGGCAAGTTGAAGGAGCCAAGGATGGCCTTGGCCATGTACTTGTCCTGGCAGACGGCCAGCGTCCGGGACTTGTTCCCGGTGAAGAACAGGTGAGTCAGCTCAAGGGTGGCCGCCACGTTCGACTCCCACTGCGGCCGGCCGTAGAATCCCTCGCACAGGTTGACCAGGACCTCGATGTTCAGATCCTTAACCCGGCGGAGGAAATAGAAAAAGCTCTTCTGCAGGGTGATGATGGTCACCGGGTAGCCGAGCTTCTTGACGGCTTCGGCGACGTCTCTGGCGACCTCGGCGAGAGAATCCTCCGAGATCTTTTCTTCAGAACGCCCGGTGACCGGCTCGTAGTCGTTGTAGGCGATGCCGACGTTAGGCAGGGGATCCGTCATTGCTTCAATTCGACCTGATGATAGGCCTCACCGACGGCCGGTCGGACGGGCGCCCGCTTCAAGCCATAGCGCTTGCAGGCTTCGTCCACGACGCGATGGATAAGACCGGAATACGTATACCCGGCGGTGCGGGCCGCCTTGGGCATACAGGAATTGTCCTCGGGATTCGGCAGGACGCCCGGCAAGGGATTGACCTCCAGGATGTTGGGCGTGCCCGCGTCGTCGAGGCGGACATCGATGCGGCACCAGTCCTTGACGCGCAGCACGGAACACGTCCGCGCGATCACGTGCTCGATGCGCAGCTTGAGCTCGATAGGGAGGTCTGCGGGGCAGTGGAAGATCTTGAGAGGATTCTCCGGCCTGTCCCAAATCCACTTGGCTTCGTAAGAATAGATCGGTGTCGCCCCTTTGGGGAGCTGAGAGTGGTCGATCTCGACGATCGGCAGGATCTCGATGTCGGGGGCGGCGCCAAGCACACCCACGGTAAACTCGCGGCCGCCGATGAAACGCTCCACGATGACCGGCTCCCGATAAAGAGAGGTCACTTCATGGACGCGTTGGCAGAGCTCGCGCGGCGTCCGGACGACCGAGTTATCCTTGATCCCCTTGCTCGATCCTTCGTAGAGCGGCTTGATGATGGCCGGAAGCTTGATCGTGCCGGGAATCTCCGCATCCGGTTCGACGATCCAGAAGGGAGGGTTGGGAATCCTGTAGTAGGAAAGGACCTCCTTGGCCCGCGACTTGTCGAGGCAGATCCCCAGGGTCATCGGATCGGAGCCCGTATAGGGGATGCCCAGGATCTCGCAGATCGTGGGGATGTGAGACTCCCGGTTTGGCCCGACGACCCTTTCAGCGACGTTGAAGACGAGGTGCGGCCGCAGGCGTTTGAGACGAGCATAGGCTTTTTCGTCGGATTCGATCAGGAAGACTTGATGTCTTTCCTGAAGGCTGTGCTGAATGGCGGCGATCGTCTCGTCGGAATCACATTCAGCGAGCAGATCGAGTGGAGGTTCGTCCTCCTCTTCTTTCTTATCGTTGCTGTGTCCGCGGCCAAGCGAAGCTTCCATTCCGGCTTTTGAGCTGTAGAGCAACGCTATTTTCATCGCCGTTACTCTTCCAGACGACTGAGGTTCACGAAAGTGCCCATGAGTGTGATCATCTTTATTCCTCTTTCCTTGTTTTCAATTTCACTAATAACCTTTCATTCAATTAAAAATATATATGGTTTTTTTCAAATGTCAATATTTTTTTTCATGATGACCACTTTTTTTTGTAGAAGACCGTATAGAACCCACCATTAGTGGTGTCGAATGATTTCCTTCACCCGCATGAGCTGGACATCGGTCGATCGCTCCATTTCCTCCAGCCGCGATCCGATGGAACGGATGGCTTCCCGGATGCCGGGAATGAGGATGTGCTCCAGCGCGTTGACTCGCCGGCGCGTCACTTCGATTTCGCGGGATAGAATTTCGACAGACTTCCACAGCCGGGCCGTCTCCAGGAGGACAGGAAGGAGCTTCTCCGCCTTCTTCAAGCCGATATCCAACTCGGCTTCCGTGTTCAGGAGGTCGTAAGACGGAAGGCGAAGGGATGCGATCCGAAATTCCGGGATAGCCAGGTTGACAACCGTCTTTTTTTCGACGGCCAGCCGAAGCTCGCCCTCCGGCATGAGCCTCTCGATCTCGTCCCGCGAGCTGCGGCCCCCCGCGAGAGCGAAGGCGAGCGAGATTGTTTCGAGCCCCGGGCTGACTTCTTCTTGGAGGGCCGAGAGCCGACGGATCGTTTCCAAGAACCGCCGCATAATCTCCTCGAGCTTGTCTTTGAGAAGCTTGTGGCCTCTCTCGGCCAGCGCGAGCCGCCGCCGAAGTCTCACGAGCTCCATCCGGTTGGGATTGACGTTAATCTTCATTTTAATAATATTGTTCCAGATATTCCGGACGGACCCTTTTGAGCTCGGCCTTCGGGATAACCCGCAGGAGCTTCCAGCCCAGGTCGATCGTTTCGATGACCGTTCTCGCAGAAAATTCGCCCTGCCGCACGAATTCATCCTCGAACTCGTCGGCAAACTTGAGGTAGAGCTTGTCGAGGTCCGTGAGCGCAGCCTCTCCTAGGATCAAGGCCAGTTCCCGGGCCTCTTTTCCGCGGGCGTAGCAGGCGAAGAGCTGGTTGAGAACGTCGGCGTGATCCTTCCTCGTTTTGCCGGCGCCGATGCCCTTGTCCTTGAGCCGCGACAAACTCGGCAGGACATCGATCGGCGGATAGATCCCCTTCCTGTGGATCTCCCGGCTCAGGATGATCTGCCCTTCCGTGATGTAGCCGGTCAGGTCGGCGATGGGATGGGTCTTGTCGTCCTCCGGCATCGTTAGGATGGGGATCATCGTGATGGAACCCTTCCTCCCCTTGATGCGGCCGGCCCGTTCGTACATGGACGCCAGGTCCGTGTAGAGATATCCGGGATAGCCGCGCCGGCCGGGAATCTCCTTGCGCGCGGCCGAGATCTCGCGCAAAGCTTCAGCGTAGAACGTCATATCGACGAGGATGACCAAGACATGCATATCCAGGTCGAAAGAGAGGTATTCGGCGCAAGTCAGGGCCAGCCGCGGCGTCGCGAGTCGCTCGATGGGGGGCTCGTTGGCCAGGTTCAGAAAGAGAACCGCCCTCTCCAGAGCGCCGGTCGCCCGAAAGTCCTCGATGAAGAAGGCCGCTTCTTCGAAGGTTATGCCCATCGCACCGAAGACCACGGCGAACTTCTCCTCTTTTCCCAAGACCTTGGCCTGGCGGGCGATCTGGGCCGCGATCCTCGAATGCGGCAGGCCGCTTCCGGAGAACAGCGGCAGCTTCTGGCCGCGGACAAGCGGATTCATCCCGTCGATAGACGAGATCCCCGTCTCGATGAATTCCGAGGGATAATCCCGGGCGTCCGGATTGATCGGGCTTCCGTTGATATCCATCGTCTTCCGAGCGATGATCTCCGGACCCATGTCCCTGGGCCTTCCCGAACCGTCGAACACACGGCCGACGATATCTTCGGAAACCCCCAATCGCTGGGACCGCCCCAGGAACCGGACCCGCGCACCCTCAACGTCCAGTCCCACGGTGCCTTCAAAAACCTGGACCACGGCTTGCTCGGTTGAGATGTCGAGGACCTGGCCGCGGCGCAGACGACCGCCGGCGGTTGAGATTTCGACGAGCTCGCCAAATTTGACGTCCGCGACCTTCTCGACGATGACCAGCGGGCCGGCGATGTTGGATATGGTTTGGTATTCCTTGTGCATGGGACCCCTCAATTCCGGCTCCGGGAGAGTCTCCCGAATGCTTCGTCCACCGCGGCCGATATCTTCAGGAGCCCGGCCTCCTCTTCGGGCAGAAACTTCATCTTGGTGATGTCCTCCCGGACGCCGAGGGCCAGGACGCTCTCCAGCTCTGCTCCTTCTTCGATGGCCTTCTCCGCCGACTGGTGGAACCGGAGGATGGCTTTGAGCATCAAGTGCTGTTTCTTGAGAGACGTGTACGTATCCTGCGGATGGAAGGCGTTCTGGTGGAGGAAGTCCTCCCGAATGGAGCGGGCGGATTCGAGGATCAAACGCTCCTTGGCAGAGAGGGACTCCACGCCGACCAGGCGCGAGATTTCAAGAAGTTCCGACTCGATCTCCAGAAGTCGCATTGCCTCCTGGCTTAAGTCGACAAAGTCCTCGGCGACCCGGCCTTGAAGGTATTTTTTAACATTCTCTCTATAGAGCGAATAGCTGAGGAGCCAGTGGATGGCCGGGAAGTGGCGGGAATTGGCCAGCCTGTCGTCCAAGGCCCAGAAGACCTTGACAACCTTGAGCGTCGCCTGGACGACAGGGTCCGAAAGGTCGCCCCCCGGCGGGCTGACGGCCCCGATGACGCTCAGCGCACCCGGTCTTCTGTCCTTACCCAGGCAGACGACCTTGCCGGCCCGCTCGTAGAACTCGGCGATGCGGCTGGCGAGGTAGGCTGGGTAGCCCTCCTCGCCGGGCATCTCTTCCATGCGGCCGGAGATCTCGCGCAAGGCTTCGGCCCAGCGGCTTGAAGAGTCGGCCATGAGGGCCACGGAATAGCCCATGTCACGGAAATACTCGGCGATCGTCATGCCCGTATAGATGGAGGCCTCCCGGGCCGCCACGGGCATGTTGGACGTGTTGGCGATGATGACGGTCCGCTCGAGAAGCGGCCGTCCCGTGGTTGGGTCCTTGAGCTCGGGGAAACTCAGGAGCAAGTCGGCGACCTCGTTGCCGCGTTCGCCGCAGGCCACAAAAACGATGATCTGGGCGTCCGACCATTTGGCGAGCTGGTGCTGGACGACGGTCTTGCCGCTGCCGAAGGGCCCGGGAACGCAAGCCGTCCCGCCCTTGGCCAGCGGAAAGAGCATATCTAGAACCCTCTGTCCCGTGACCAGGGGTTCATCGGGCATCAGCCGTTCGGCCACCTTCCTCTGCCGGCGTATCGACCAGGTTTGGAACATCGGGATTTCCCGTGTCCCGTTCTCCGTTCCGATCCGGGCCACGATTTCCGAAACGCCCAGACTTCCCGATCGGACCTCGATCACAGAGCCCGAACAACCGGCCGGAACCAGAATCCTGTGAACGATGAGCGGCGTCTCCTGGACCTCGCCCAGGATGTCGCCTTCCTCGACCATCTCGCCCGCCCGGCACCGCGGCTTGAAGTCCCAGGTCCTCTCCCGGCTCAGGGGGGGCATCTCGATGCCGCGGCCGACGAAATCCCCTTGCCTGGCCCGGATGATGTCCAGCGGCCGCTGGATGCCGTCGTAGATGGAGCCGAGGAGCCCCGGCCCGAGCTCGACGCTCAAGGGTCTGCCCGTGAGAAGAACCGGCTCGCCCGGTCCTATGCCCGTCGTATCTTCGTAGACCTGGACGTATGCCCGGTCCTCCTTGAGCTCAATGACCTCGCCAATCAGGCCAAGTTGCCCGATCTTCGCCATGTCGTACATCTTCGCTCCAAGACAATCCGAGGCAATTACGAGCGGACCGGCCACGCGAATGATCTTACCCTGTCTCATCTCTTTCCCTTCCGTTTCACCAGAGAATCCGAGCCCGTGGCCCGAACGGCCATTTCCTTCAGCCGAACCTCAAGCTGGTCCGATATCCTCCTGTAATCCGAAAAGCCCACGACGACCGGGCCGAACTTCTTTCCGATGGCTTCGAGTTCTTCCTTCAACGGCTCGAAGTAACGGACATGAAGGAAGCAGAGGGCGTAGTCCTCTTTTTCGAGGATGGCCATGACGGCCCGGGCCTCATCGACGGTCTCCGGGGAAAACACCTTCAGGCCGAGGGCCCGGAAGCCGAACGTGAGTCCCTCCTCGCCGACGATCGCGACCTTCATCCCCTCAGACATAGGTCTCGCTGATCCTTTCCTTAAGGACTGAAGCCGGGATCCCATGGATCTTCCCCGAAACGACCATCCGGATCAAGAAAAGCTCTTTTTTCTTCGCCAGCCCGTAAGCATAGACCGGATCGGGGCCGAAAACCGTATATCTCGCCCGCCTCAAGTGAGCCATCAAGAAATCTTCAGACGCGCGCTCAAGGTCGATGAACGTCTCCCTCTCGCCAAGCGCCCGGACCGAGCTTTCCCACAAGCCGGCATACGGTGTGGACGAAAGTCGTGCCCCGAATTCGGAGAAAGGCAGGCCGTAGTTATCGAGGAACAGACGTTCCTCCAGGAATCCTCCTCGCAGCACGACGGCTCGAAACCTCTCCTCCGGCAACTCGAGGTACCTGGCCCGGAGGAAAACCTTGATGTTGCCGAGGTCGATCCGGCGCCTGAGATAGTCGGCAATGAACGGGCAGCCGAGTTCGCGCCCGAGGCCCAGAGCTTCCTGGGGATCCGAATCCCGCCGGAAAACCTCCAGGACGGGCTTGTCCAGGATAACTTCCGAAAGGAAAGAAGAAAGATCGGCCTCTTCCCTCTCGATCACCCGATCCAGTTGGACTGACGTCCGAATGTCCGGGAAGTCCTCGGAAAAGCGGCCGGCCTCGCCGAGGGTCCGGAGGGCGGAAGAAACGTCCGCGGCCTCGGCGGCCTCCTCAAACGCCGTCCGGCCGACGAGAAAGTTCTCGAGGGCCCGGACCCGGCCGATGGCGTATGCGTAATCGAGAGCGGAATGCCGTTTCATATCTTCAAAATTCCGGCGATGAGGTTCTCCAGCCCCGGCCGGACCTCGTCCAGAAGCTTGGCCCGATCAAAGGGCTCCTCCCTTTCTCCGTCCTTCAGGATGACCTTCCGGACGAGAGAACGGCGCCGGACCGTTGATGCAGTCAGGGCCTTTTCCAGAACCTCTGTGATCAGATTCTTTTTCGCGGCTAAGAGCTCAATTCGCCCTTCGAGGCGCGCCTGGGTTACGATCCGCCCGGCCTCGAGACGCGCTTCGCGCTCGGCCTCCCGGAGCAGGGCGCCGGCCAGCTCGCCGGCCTGCCGTTTTGCCTCCTCCTTAATTTCCGTAGCCTTCTGGAGGCATTCGGTCCTGGTCCGTTCCGCTTCGGCCCTGGCATCGTCCAGGATTTTATCGACGATCTTTTCCAGGCTCATCGGTCGATCTACGGAAGCTTGACTCCATTGAGAAGCAGAACCGTGGCCAGAAGGCCAAGGACGGCATACGTCTCAACAAGAGCGCCCATGACCAGAGGCTTCATCGATTCCTTCGGCTGTTTGGCGACCATGTAAACGCCCGAAGTGCACACCTTCCCCTGGTGGATGGCGGAAATAAGGGCCGCCCAAGCTACGGGCATGCAGCCGAAGAAGATCGCCCACCCCTGGTTTACGGTTGGCTGGATAACGTCTCCGGAGACCAGACCGAGCTTAAGGATGACCAGGAACCCGCTTAAGAATCCGTAAATGCCCTGGGTGCCGGGAAGCGCGACCAGAAGAAGAACGCTTCCAAACTTGCCCGGGTCCTCGCTCATGACGCCGCTGGCGGCTTGTCCCGCCAGGCCAACACCAATGGCGGAACCGATGCCACCCAAAATCACGGCCAGGGCCGCGCCCGAAATTGCCAGCAATAATCCTAAAGTCATCTTCGCCTGACCTCCTTATATCGCGTTAGGAATCATCTATTCGACAAACTCCATATATTTATTCTCAAGCCGAAAGGCTTTGAAGGGCTTTCCCCCTCCCCTGTAGAACTTGGTGAAGAACTCGACGAACTGAAGACGCATGGAATGGACGAAGCCTCCCAGGAATCCGATTCCCAGGTTGAACAGGTGGCCGCCGACGAAGACAACAGGAGCCAGAACCCAGCCCGCGACCGGGATCTTGAACACCGTCTGGGTCAGATTGTTGACGACCATGCCGATGACCCCGGTGGCCAGGCCCAGGGCCAGGATGCGGGAATAGGACAATGTATCGGAGACGTAACCGGAGATGCCGTAAAGGCTGTAGAGGCCGCCGAAGAAACGGGCCAGCGGATTCTTGCTGGGATTGGCAAAAAACACGACGGCGGAGGCCCCGGCAATGGCCAGGATCCCTGCGAGCGAACTCCGGAGGACGAAAAAAAGAATAAGGGTCGGCAGAAGAAGAAGCCAGCCGCCCTTGACGACGGCTTCGGCGAAAGCTTTATTTCTGATCGCGTTGACCATACTGAGGAGCGTTCCAACCCAGACTTGGATGAAGCCCAAGAGAAGCGATAGACCAAGGAAGGCGATCGGATTCTTTAAGGTATCAATGAGGAGGAGCGGGCGGATCGGGAACCCGAACCAGCCGCCGAAGAGCGTGCCCAGGACGATATTGGACAGCCCGAGGTAGAGGGCGAGAGTGGCGAACAGCCGGGCGCCTTTCGACGGCCGTCCGAACTTCAGATAAAGGAGGCTGAGCGCAGCGACGAGAAAGCCGTAGCCGCCTTCGCTGACGCAGAGCCCCACGAAGAGAAAGAAGAACGGCGCGAGGGGCGCCGTGGGATCGAGGTTGCCGCGCTGGGGCAGGCCATAAAGGCCGGTGATGATCTCGAACGGCTTCGCGATCCCGGCGTTCTCGAGGATAACCGGCGGTTCCTCTTCCGGAAGCGGCTTGCGGAAATAGACTTGGGCGGCTTCGGCGACCGAAGATATCCGCGAGGCAAGTCGCTTTTTGTCCGCGGCCCGGACCCAGCCTTCGAGGCAAATGACTTTCTCCGTTTCGCCGAGGAGACCCGCGGCAAAGGCTTTCTCCCGCTCGTTTAGGAGAACGTCGTGGACGGACATCAGGGCCGTTTTGTGAACGGCCAGGGCCTTCATCCTGTCATCAAGAGCGGCGATATCGGCGTTTATGCGGGCGCGCTCTTCGTCGTTCCTTTCCAGGATGTCGCCAACCCTGTCTCCGGGACGGGCCTTCTCGACCTGGGCGTCCAGGGAGAAGGGCGCGGCATGGAGTTCCCTTAATAAAGGTTCGATTTCGTTCCCCGAATCCCGTGGAAAGACCATAAGGATATGGGCAAGCCTCCTGTTGCGGGCGACGATATCGAACCAGAGAGGCCGGTCCTGGGCCAACGCTGAGAGCTTCTCCACTTCGGATGAGGGCAGGATCACCAGCCTGAACTCGGTCGTAGGCGCGCCCCTAAGGATCTCGAGGGGGAAGCGCAGGGCACGGAGAGGCTCGAGAAATTCCGTTTCTTTGCCCAAGAGCCGCGTCTCCTTCTGCCGATCGTTCTTCAGAGATTCAAGCCTCTCCAATTCGTCAAGGACGCGGCCGTAATCAAAATCCAGAACTCTTGGCCTCGATTTCCTGGACAGGACAGGCTTAGGACGGAGGAGCCTCTTCAACCCGCCTGTTTCGTCCCAATCGGCGAAGACGTCAAGGGTATGCTCAAGTCGAGACAGGATGCGATCGGCATCCGAGAGATCGACCGGGGACGACCGGAGCTCGAAGCCTTCAAGCTTCACCTCTTCGACGTGGACAACCCCTTCCTCCTGAAGGGAGGACAGGAGTTCCGTCTTCAGACTCCGATGGACGAAGACATGAACCTTTTCGATCGGTGCAACGGCCACGGCTTAAACAGAGCCTCCATCGAGAACCGCCGCCAGCCGACGCTCCGCCTCAGCCACGGCCCGGTCCATCAACGGCCCGGCTTCAGCCCGCATTCTGGCGATCTCCTCGTCGGTCCGCTTTCGGACCTCATCGGCGTCACGCCGTGCCTTATCGATCAAGGTCTGAGTTAGCGACTCCGCTTCCCTCCGGGCCTTTTCGAGGAGATCATCCCTGACTTTCCGGGATTCTTCCTGGGCGGCCTGAATGAGCCGCGGGCCTTCGATCTCTCTGGCCTCCCGGACGAGGGCGGCAGCCTGGTCTTCGGCTTCCTTGATCTTCAGAAGGGCCCCGACGGCCCCGCTTTCGACGGCTTTAATATCTTCGCTCATTTCTCTGGCCATAAAAGATTCATTATATCCAATTCACCCCGGTTTATCCACGAACTCTCTTCGGAAAACTGACGGAGGCGCCGTTTTGATCAAGCTCAGGCTCTGCTTTGTTCGTGGGCGCGCTATGCGGTTACAGGAGGAAAGTCGCTTGAAGATAATAGGTCCCGGGGCGGAGCGATCTCCTGAGAGCCTTCCTTTCGAGTTCCCCCATGGGGGAGCCACGATCGATCGGCGGCGTCTTAAAAAGCAGGGTCCCCCCTGCGCTAAAAATCTTTTTGAGGAATAAGTAGGGCATGCCTTTCTCGATGTAAAGGACGAGCTTCGGTTTTCGCCCGCGAGAGGCTTTGAGGACGGCGGTCAGGAGCTCGATGTCGCCTTCCTGGAGCAGCTTGTCCGAAAGGTGAATCTTCGCGCCTCGGGAGGCCAACTCGATGAGCCCGGGGTCCGCACCCCCGTGATAATAATAGACCAGAAAGCCGCCCCCTTTCCTGGCTTTCTCGGCGAGTTCCGACAACCGGAGGACGTCCCGGGCATATTCTCGATTCGAGGCATGAAGAATGAATCCCTCCTCAGCCAAGGCCAAGAGAATGGAATAAGACGATCGGTCCGGCTGATCGTCGCGTTCGAAAGGACCGCGCGCCAGATATGCCGCAGAGGAGCCGCCCTTGGCACAGGCCTTCCGGATGGCCAGCAACTCGGAGACGTCCGCGCGGGCATCATCGGAAGAGTAGAAATGAGCGCCGGCCCCGCAGAGCAATTCCAGCTCGAGGAGGTTGAACCGCCCGGTGTCCAGGAGGTCGAAGCGGGTGCCCCGGCCGCGGGCGGTCTTGACCGCGTCCAGGATATCGTTGAATCCATACTGGTCGTCCCGGAGGACGAACTCTCCTCCTTTTTTCACCTCATCTAAGAGCGCAAATACCTCAGACATCTGCCTCGTCCGGAATAAAAACATTATCATCGGGGTATAGGGGTGTCAAGAAGGAGGGGTCAAACCTACTCTTTTGACAAACACAAGGGCAGCCGATTTTTTGTCAAAAGAGTAGGTTTGACCCCGGCTTGATTCTGCTTTATCATCGGCGTGGGTATCGGCATGAAATCCTGCGTCGTTTTATTCTCCGGGGGGATAGATTCCACGACGGCGCTCTATTGGGCGCTTGCGAGGTCCGCCAAAGTCTTCGC
This sequence comes from uncultured Eubacteriales bacterium, assembly GCA_964544265.1. Lineage (GTDB taxonomy): Bacteria > Acidobacteriota > Aminicenantia > Aminicenantales > Saccharicenantaceae > JALHVH01. The sequence goes on along the minus strand of CAZJBD010000004.1, from coordinate 22,925 downwards.
CCTCACCATCGACTATGGTCAAAGGCACGCGGTCGAGGTCCGGATGGCCAAGCGCCTGGCCCGTAAACTCGCCATCCCCCATATCGTACTCAAGATCGACCTCACCCAGGTCGGAGGCTCCGCCTTGACGGACGCCGCGATCTCCGTTCCCCAATACCGGGACCTCAAGACTCTCAAGGCCGGGATTCCGCCGACCTATGTCCCTTTCCGGAACGGCATCCTCCTGTCCCTGGCGGCGGCTTGGGCCGAAGCGAAGGGCGTTACGGACCTCGTCTGCGGATTCAACATGATCGACTCGCCGAATTATCCGGATACCCGGTGCGAGTTCGTCCGGGCCATGGAAGAGGCCATCAACGCCGGAACGAAGGCCGCTTTCGGAACCCCACGGATGCGCGTCCTCGCCCCCTTCGTCAAGCTCAAGAAATCCACCATCATCCGGAAAGGAATCGCCCTCGGCGCCGATTACTCGTACTCCGTGTCCTGTTACGCCGGCGGCGAAGTGCCCTGCGGCGCCTGCTCCTCCTGCCTCCTGCGGAAAAAGGCTTGGCGAGAGGCCGGCTTGAAGGACCCGCTCATTGCCCGGTTACGAAAGGAAGGAAAACTATGAGCTGGATATTGAAGGCCAAGGACAAGTTCCAAGCCGCCCACTTTCTCCGAGAATACAAAGGTAAGTGCGAGAAGGTCCACGGACACACGTTCCAGGTTCAAGTCGAAATCGAAGTTGCCGAGCTCGATAAGGCGGGGATCGGCATCGATTTCATGGACATCAAAAAGCGGCTGGCCGGGATCCTTCCTGACCATACGCTCCTCAACGACGTCTACCCTTTTAATCCGTCCGCCGAGAATCTGTCCCGCCATTTCTACCGGGAGCTCAAGAAGCTCTATCCGGTCAAGGCCGTAACCGTTTGGGAATCCGAGGATGCTGCCGCGACCTACTCTGAAGATCGCTGAGGTTTTCGCCTCCGTTCAGGGCGAGGGTCTTCGCCAGGGCGAACCGACGATTTTCGTGCGGTTTTCGGGATGCAACCTTCGTTGCCCGTTTTGCGACACGAAATACGCTTGGACGGGCGGAAAAGAAAGGACGCGGGATGAGGTCGTAGCGGAAGTCCTCCGACTGCAACACGATTTCCCCGCGGTCTGGGTCTGCTTGACGGGCGGCGAGCCCCTCCTTCAGGACATCTCCGGGCTTGTCCGCGACTTCAAAAAAGGAGGATTCAAGGTCCAGGCCGAGACCAACGGGACGGTCGACCGCCTGCTCCCCGTGGACTGGTATACGGTTTCTCCCAAGCCTCCGGAATATGCCGTCGAGCCCCGGTTCCTAAAAACGGCCAAAGAAGTGAAGCTTGTGGTGAGCCGGGAACTGAGCTTCGAAATCGTCCGCGAAACCCGAAAGAGGTTCCCGTCCGGGACACCCGTCTTCCTCCAGCCCGAGTCCAACCGCCGCCGGAGCGCGACCAAGGCCATGGAGATCCTCGGGCAGAGCCTTAAGGAAGGGCTGGAAAATATCCGGGTTTCCGTCCAGCTCCACAAAATCCTGGGGATCCGATAATCAACTCTGGCGATCGCCGTCAATATTTTTTCCAGAGGGCTCCCCACTCCGTCTTCATGAAGTGCCGGATGCGCTTTCTGCCGATCGTCGGATACCACATCAGGTCGTGATAAACGTTGGACGCGAAGGGCGCCCAGAAGACCAGCGGCGAGTGGAGAAGAAGCCGCTCGAACGGCCGGAGAAATCCCTTCCGGATCATCTGGTCGCCCCAGATGACAAAGCTCCGCCGGGCCTTGAATCCAAAGTTCATCTCAGAGACGTCCTCGCCGGCGATCTCGACCTCGCGAAGGTCGCCCACACCCAGCCCGCGTTCGTGGGCCATCCGGATGTAGGGGATGTCCATGGGCTCGAATCCCATGATTTTGGCCGCTACAGCGTCGATGGCCAGAGAATCGCCGCTCGCCAGGATGACGTTCTTGATCTCCGGCAGCATGGTTCGGGGCCCGGCGCCATTCCCGCAGACGGTCCCGTCCATGACGACGAAAAGCCCCGGATGGAGTTCCCTCTGCATGTAAAGGAGGTCGACCAGGACTTCGTGGATGTATTTATGGGCGTAGTGGCGGACCTCTTTGAGCAGCCCGCCGAAGGCGTTCTTCACCGCGCCCGTCGTCGTCGAATGGCCGTGGGTCTTGACCGTGGGGAGGTGGAGGATGCTCTTTCCGACGTAGATTTTCGGGATGAGGATGCCTTCCGGGAAAATCTCATTGAGCTTGAGAAGCGGGCTTCGGAAGGAGTAAAACATCCACTCGGCCTCTGGAAGCGGAATGAATTCCAGTCCGTATTTATCGAGGACAGACAGCCATTTGTTGTTCCTTGCTCCCTTTATCGGATTGGTAACGACCGTCTTGTTTTCTACGGGAATAAGTTTCTCCCGAGAGTAACCATCCTCAAGGAGCGTCCGGACGGCGCCCTCGACCTGCCAGGGCTGGCTCGAGCAGGAGGGGAAGTATTTGGTCCAGGAGAGATTGAGTTTGATCAGGATATCCTGGTCTTTATTAAGAAAGCGCTGATAATCGGCTAAGGACATGACGACGCGGATATCGTCGAGGATCGTCTCCGGCGAAGTCTTCAAGACCGCGACTCGGACCCGGCTCATGAGATCACCTCGGGCCAATAATCAGAATTACGGCGGCAATCCAGAGAAAGAGGTCGAGGAGAAGGGGCGTGTCCTTGATGATCAGGGACTCGGGGGAGCCGCCCTCAGCCTTCAGATGGATGATATAAAGATAGCGGAAGATGCCGTAGAGAACGAAGGGGACCGTAAAGATAAGATTCCGCGTGCCGAATTTGGCCACCGTCTCCTCGGAGATCGTATACAAACAATATGCGATGAGCGTGGAGGCCGTCACGACCGAGATCATCTGGTCAAGGAGCTCGGTGCTGTATTCCTTGAGGACGGGGCGGTGGTTCTGGGCATTGCTTTCCAGGAGGACGATTTCGTGGCGTCTCTTGCCTAAAGCCAGGAAAAGGGAGAGGAGCATCGTGCAGACGAGAAGCCAGGAGGAGATCTTAACTTCGATGAGCAGACCCCCAGCCACGACCCGGATGACGAATCCGGCCGCCAGCACGAAGACATCCAGGATGACGATATGTTTGAGCCAGAGCGAGTAAAGGAGCTGCAGGACGAGGTAAGCTGCGGAGATGATGAAGAACTCGCGGTCGAGGATCGCGGCCACGGCCAGTCCGCAGACCGCAAGAAGAATGCAGGACAGGACAGCGGGGCCCATCTTAAGCCTTCCCGAGGCCAGCGGCCTCTTCGACTTGACGGGATGGAGCCTGTCCTCAGCCAAATCGTGAATGTCATTAAAAACGTATTGGGCGCTCGCGATCAAGCAGAACGCCGCGAAGCCCAGCGCGGTCTCCAAGACCAGCGCCGGATTGAGATGGCTTCTGGAAAAGATGAGGGGGGCAAAGATGAAGAGGTTCTTGATCCACTGCTGCGGCCTAAGCGACTTGAAGACTTCGACGATCACGTTAACGTTCCCCCCTCCTTTATATATTCTTTAAGAAAAAATTTCAACGCAGCAAAATCATCCGGCACCGTCCATAGAGTTTTTCCCCTCCGGCTTTTTGAGAAAATACTTATATCCTGACCTCGTCAAGTAAACGCCGAGAAAAATGACGAGCCCTCCGCCGGCCTCGACGGCGGAGATCCTTTCGGAGAGGAAAAACCAGGCGAAGATCACGGCGAAGACGGGATTGAGGTTGCTGTAGATTCCCGTCTTTGTATTCCCGACCGTCCGGACGGAACTGCAGTAGACGATGAAACTGACAACCATGGCCAGAACGGCGGAATAGAGGACCGATGCCCAGGCGCCCCGGCTGATGGAGGACCAGGGAATCCGGACCACGTCCGCGGCGGCGAAGGGCAGGTAGAATGCCGTGCCGATCACGAGAGATATGCCGGCGAGCTTCACCGGCGCGACCCTTTCCAAGAGCGGCTTGGAGAAGATGGTATAGAGAGCCCATGCCAGGTTGGCCAAAAGGAGGAAGATGTCGCCTTTGACGGACTGCCAGCTGAGGCCGATATGACCGTTCTGACCGCTAATGAGAAGATAGACGCCCAGGAAAGAAACGGCGATGCCCAGCCAAGCTGCCCAATGGATGCGCTCGAGCTTGAAAACGGAGCTGAGGACCGCGATGAACACCGGGGTCATGGGCATGATCATGGAGGCCGTTGTCGCCTGGGTCCGGGTGATGCCTTGGATGAAGAGAAGCTGGTAGATTGTCGTTCCCAGGAGTCCCAGCACCGCGACCTTCAGATAATCCCCCCTGCCGAGGGAAAAGCCGCCGGGCCGGAAAGCGAGGACGACGAGAAAAATCACTGAGGACAGGGCCAGCCGAACCCCGTTAAATCCGTGCGGAGTGAACTCACGCAGGGAAAACTTGATCAAGGACAGGTTGACGGCCCAGATCATGGTCGTCAGGAGCATCCAGAGATCGGTTGTCTCGAACGCGGCCTTATTCTCGATCCTCGACATGGCTCAACTCACACTTGGCAGGCTTTTGTTGGAACGCGCGGCGGGCAGGGACCGAAGACCTATCCCCTCGCCATCCGGGACCTCTTCCCGGGACGCGGGTAATGGGCTTCGATTATGGATCTGAGTCCGCCCCTGGGATTAAATACGCCCGTTACGGAAGCCCGAATGGGGCGGCAGGCTTTGACGATATCTTCAAGGACGCGATTGACGACGTTCTCATAGAAGATGCCCAGGTTTCGGTAAGCCAAAAAATATTTTTTCAGGGATTTGAGCTCCAAGACGCGTGCTTTTGGCTGGTAATAAATGGTCAGGATTCCGAAATCCGGCAGGCCGGTCTTCGGACAGACTGAGGTGAACTCGGGGACCTCGATTTTGATCTCGTAGCCGGAGAATTGATTAGGAAAGGTATCTATCGCCGGGAGTTTCGCTGCGAGCCCGGCTTTGGCTTCTTTTATCGTATATGCGCTCACGTTCTCCCTCTTAATGATCGAATTCGCAAAAAATATTATATCTTAGGGGAAAGTCGGGGTCAAACCCTCAAGATGGCCGATAGGACGCGAGCTGGAATTCCGGGACATGAACGAATTCTCTGGAATTGGTATCGTGTCCCTGGAATTCCACGGATCTCCAGAAGTCGATGTCATCGCTTGGTAAGAAAGAATCCCAACGGCCATCTTGCGGGTTTGACCACGACTTGTTTAAATCGGATAATACGTTTATGAGAGAGTGCAACGTCCGGCAAAACGCGAAACGGTGCAATTGTTCCTGGGAGCCCTGCGATCGCAAAGGTCTTTGCTGCGAATGCCTCCAGTACCACTGGAGCCACAAAGAACTCCCGGCTTGCCTGTTCCCCGACGCCGTAGAAAAGACTTACGACCGTTCCTTGCGGGCCTTCACCCAGCTTTACAAGGATAAGTCCTGACGGTCATGGCGCCCAAGGCACCGAAGCGGACTTGCGTCTATGGTCCTGTGCCGTCAAGGAGGCTTGGTTTCTCCCTCGGGGTGGACATCCTCCCTCTTAAGACCTGCACCCTGGACTGCATCTACTGTCAACTCGGCTCTTCCTCCCGAAAAGCGGTCCGGAGAAGGTCGTTTTTCGATCCGAAGCAAATCCTCGCCCAGGTCCGGAGGGCGATCGCCTCGGGAGTGCACATCGATCACATCACATTCTCAGGTTCGGGGGAGCCGACGCTCAACCGTGCGATCGGCACGATCATCTGCGGCATTAAGAAGATGACGGCTATCCCCGTGGCCGTCTTGACCAATGCGACGCTTCTCGCGCGGCCGGACGTCCGCGAGGCGCTGCGGGCAGCGGATGTCGTGGTCCCTTCCTTGGACGCAGCAACCCCCGGCATGTTTAAAAGGATCAACCGTCCTCATCGCTCCCTGTCTCTGAGCCGGACGCTCAAGGGGCTGATCGAGTTTCGCCGGCGCTACAAGGGCTCAATTTGGCTCGAGATCATGCTCGTCAAGGGGATAAACGACTCCCCTTCTCATGTCAGGAAACTCAAGCAAGCCATCTCCGCCATCCGGCCGGATAAGGTCCAGCTGAATACGGTTGTCCGGCCGCCGGCCGTAAAGCATTGCCGGCCGCTAGCCACCGCCGACATGGAAAGGATTCGCCAAGCCATCGGCGAGGGCTGTGAGGTCGTGGCGGACTTCCCGAAGAAGCCCCAAAAGCCGGCCATCGATAGCCTGGAGGCCGGTATTCTGTCCATTGTACGGAGGCGTCCCGTGACGGCGGAAGATATTGCCGCGTCCTTGGGGGCCCATCATGACGAGGTCCGTAAAGCATTGGTCTCCCTGGTTTCGGCAAAAAAAATCAGCCGGGCCAGATTTAAAGGCAAAACGTTTTTCGGCAAATAAGCCGGCAGCTATCAAATGCGCTCTTATTAATATTAGCCGCTCTCAATCCCACGGCCCTTTTATGAACGGTCCTGAATAGCATCCTCAAGCTCCCCAAAAAATGTTGATTGACCCCGGCTTGGTTTGTGTGCTAGGATAAATCCTCAACAACGGAGGTTGTGTCTTCTTTCACGCTGGGCCTTTGGCACAAGGTGTCACTTCCGTTCTAAATCCCTGTATTCATTCAGTCCAAGGAGTCTGCCATGTTTCCTAACACTCACTTCCCCGGCGCCAAGAAGTACTGGCACATGGGGACCTTTTATGATTGGTCCGAGGCCACGCTTCATCCCATGACCCATGCCCTTCATTACGGCACCTGCACGTTCGAAGGCATCCGTGCATACGATACGGCCAAGGGGCCGGCGGTTTTCCGCCTGCCGGATCACATCGACCGCTTCCTGCATTCGGCCTCTGTCATCAAGATGAAATCCCCTCACTCCAAGGGGGAGATCATCGAACTCATCCGGCTGGTCATGAGGGAGAACGGCCTTAAAAGCGCTTACATCCGCCCCCTTCTGTTCTACTCATACGGCAATCTCGGGCTGGTCCCCAAGGCCTGCCCGGTCGAGATGCTCATCGGCGTATGGGAGTGGGGCGCATACCTGGGAGAAAAGGCAGCCGAGGGGGTATCGGCCCTCATCGTTCCGGAACGGAGGGTTCACCACAGCCAGCTGGATATGAGGGCCAAACTGGGCGGGTTCTATGTCCAATCCACGATCTCCGGCCTGGAAGCTCGGGCCCAGGGGTACGACGAGGCGATCTTTATGAATCTCGAGGGACGAGTCGCGGAAGGGCCGGGAGAGAACATCTTCGTTGTCAAGGGCAGAACCCTCAGGACCAACGGCATCCAAGAATCCATCCTCGAAGGCATCACCAGGACAAGTGTTCTGGAGTTCGCGGCGGACCGCGGCTACCGAACCGAGATCGGACCCATCACGAAAGAGGAGCTTTTCGGCGCCGATGAGGCCTTCTTTACCGGGACCGCCGTGGAGATCACGTCCCTCGTCCGGGTGGCGGACGGATCGAACGGGAAAGACAAGAAGACCGAGCGCGCCATCGGCGACGGCAAGCCCGGGAGAGTCTTCCTCGAGCTCAAGGCCTCTTTCAAGGATATCGTCTCCGGGAAGGTCCCTAAATACGAGAAGTGGCTGACATATGTCTATTAGGCATCCGGGGAACAATTCCTCTCGGATTCGCCCGTCGCGCCTCTGCCGGCGACAATGAATAAAAAGGGCGGCAAAGGACGAAATTTTGTTTTCAAGCCGATCGGTGTCGTCCATTCCCCTTTCAAGGAACCTGAGGATATTCCGCGGGGTATGAACCGGCTCCCGGGAGCTTTTGCGAAGGTCCGCGGCGAGCTGGAGATTTTCCCCCAATGCGTCGAAGGCCTCCGGGATGTAACCGCTTTCTCCCACCTCATCGTCACCTTCGCCTTCCACAAGTCGACGAAGGCCAAGCTTCTGGTGAAACCGCCGGGGGAAACACGGCCGAGAGGGGTTTTTTCAACGCGATCACCCCACCGTCCGAACGCCCTGGGCTTGACGATCGTCAAGCTCGCGAGCAGGAGGGGAAATACCCTCCGGATTTCGGGAGTCGACATGGTCGAGGGGACGCCCGTCCTCGACATCAAGCCCTATACGACAAGAGACCGAAAAAGCGCGATCATGACCAGAAAGACCGTAAAGAGGAGAGGAGGCAAACCAGCCGAAGGCAGATCGGCCGGACGCCTCTTTGACAAGCTCGACTCCCCCATCAAGATTCAGCATTACCTCGACCGTCTCGAGTACGACTGCCTCCCCGGGACCCGTTCCCCTCTCTGGATCGCCAGGGAAAATAAAGCCAATTGTTTCGAGGGCGCCCTTTTCGCAGCTGCCGCCCTGCGGGCCATCGGCCATAGGCCTTTCCTCGTGGACTTAGTGGCTGCGAACGACGACGATCACATCATCGCGGTATTCAAACGGCGCGGGCACTGGGGTGCGGTCGCCAAGTCGAATTTTTCGGTGCTCCGGTTCCGGGAACCCGTCTACCGGACGATCCGCGAGCTGGTCATGTCCTATTTCGACATCTTCTTCAACACCCGGGACCAGAAATCGCTGCGCTCTTACTCCCCACCCTTTAACCTCGCCCGGTTCGACCGGCGCAACTGGGTGTATACGGACGAGGACCTGGGCTACATCGGCGACGCCCTTAATGCGGCCCGCCATATCCGGATGATCACGCCTGTGATGGTCAGGGAGCTCGTTCCGGCCGATAGAATCCTTCGCCGGTCCATTTATCTTGGGGCAAAGAAAGCGGGGATTTATAAAGCCAAGTGACCCCAGCCCTGAGGGGATCTCTAAATATGATTCCCTACAGCAAGCGCTCCGCTTCCGACTTGATGATCTCCCAAGCATTGCGGACGTGGCGCTCAGCCGTCGTTCTTCCCCCAACAACGAGCCGGACGGTGAATTTCCCCTTGAGAGATGTGTGGGACAGAAAAATCTTGCCCGAGGCGTTGACGCGCGCTAAGAGTTCCTTGTTCAGGGCGTTAAGCGCCTCCTCCGGCCGCCCGTCGTTTATCCGGAAACAAACAAGGCTCAAGTCGACGGGAGCGAGAAGCTCAAACTTCGGATGGCCGCGGAGCCAGCCTTCAAAGAGCCTGGCCAGCCGGATGTGCTCCCGGACCATGGCCCGGATGCCTTCCACGCCGTAGTCGCGGATGACGAACCAAAGTTTGAGGGCCCGGAACCGCCGGCCGAGTTGAATCCCCCAATCGCGGTAGTTCCTCACCACGGCGTCCGCCCCCGTCTTCAGGTACTCTGGATGGATTTCGAAGGTCCTGATCAAGGCGGCCGCATCCTTCACGAAATATGCCGAGCAGTCAAAGTTGGTCAGCATCCATTTGTGCGGATTGAAAACGAAAGAGTCCGCGCCCTCGATTCCGTCCAGGATCCAGCGTTTTTCGGGGAGAATGGCCGCCGTGCCGGCATAGGCCGCATCGACATGGAGCCAAAGGCCGTGCTCCCGGCAAATCTTGCCGATCGAGCCGAGCGGATCGATCGCCCCGGATGAGGTCGTCCCGATGGTGGCCACCGCGCAGGCCGGCCTGAGGCCGGCCCTGATGTCATCGCGGACGGCTTTTTCAAGGGCCTCGGGGATCATGGCATATTTTTCATCAACGGGCACGGTTCTCAAATTCTCTTTCCCGTAGCCGACGATCTTGACCCCTTTTTCTATGCTCGAATGGGTTTCTGTGGAAGCATAAACAGTCAGAGGAACTTTGAGACCCCGGACATTCGCTTCATAGCCCGTGGCCTTTTCCCTGGCCGTCAGGAGGGCGCAGAGGGTCGCGGTCGAAGCCGTGTCCTGGATGACCCCCGACCAGCCTTCGGGAAGGACGAGCATTATGCGGAGCCAGCCCAGGACGACCTCTTCGAGCTCAGTGGCCGCCGGCGAAGTCTGCCAGACCATGCCCTGCACGCCCATCCCGGCCGTCAGCAATTCGGCCAGGACAGAGGCAGGACTGTTATTGGCCGGGAAATAGGCGAACCAACCCGGGTGCTGCCAATGAGTGATCCCGGGCAGGATGATGTCCTGGAAATCCCTGAAAATTTTATCCATCGCTTCCCCCGAAGAGGGAGGATTCGCGGGAAGCTTGGCCTTGATCTCTCCCGGCTTGACAGGGGAGTTAACCGGATATTTTTCGACCGATTCCAGGTATTCTGCCAGCCAATCCACGAATTCATGGCCAAATTTTCTAAAAACGTCCTTTTTCATGCTTCACTCTCGGGATAACTATACATTTTCCCGGTAAATATCGCAAAAAAGACGATCTAAGGGCGCAACTCGAGGGCAATTCATGCCGTTTCTTCTATCACGCCGCGCCTGAAAACCCGGGGGCCTGACTCCCGGTTGCATGTCTCCGCGCGTCTTAACTCGGGAATTCGCAAAATCAGCCCGTTTCAGGCCGAAAAAACGTCGAATGCCTCTGGAAATGGCAATTTTAAAGAAATATTTAAAAAAATGTTGCTTCGAAAGAAAAAAGATGGTATAATTATCATTGACATTAAAAGCGGCCGCTGGAAGCCGCTCCCCCCACCCAAGAAACCAAAAGCGTTTTCCGTTGATTTCCTCTATGCAACTTTTTCCCCGTTATACACGTATATTAGTTTGGATGACGGCAATGAGAGAACAGACGCGGACAGCCAAGAATAAGCACCTCCTTTTTGGTCCTCCTTTTTATAGGAGTTTCAAGATACACTTATCTTTCAATCCATTCCCTTCAAGAGGCTGCCCCGTCTTAAAAGAGGACGGGGCGGCCTGTCTAAAAATCAGGCAAACTCTCGACAGGCCCAACAGAAGATCGGCCCTCGTCTAAAAACCAACCACATCATCTCCAAGCGGCATTTGGAAGCATCTATTTTCGTGTGATATAGGCAATGGCGCAGGGGCGATGCCCGGAGGAGGCAGATGTTTCCACGTCATTTCCCAGCTTGACATCGAAGGGGCGTTGCTCTATAAATGAGGGGTCGTTTGGATCGTCTAGAGACGATTTCGACAGAAGGTATTCGGGTTTAAAGTAAGGGAAGTCCGTGGGACACGGACACAGCCCCCGCTACTGTAACCGGGGACGAGTCCCGGAAGAGGCCACAGGCCGAAAGACCGGCCTGGAAGGCCCGGGATGAGATCGATCCGGAAGTCAGGAGACCTTTTTTAAACCCTGGAAAAACCCGTCTTCGGGAGGAAGACAGGGTCATTTTTTTTCTTCTTCCCGGACGGACGGGCTCGGTTTGAAGCGGGGGCCGAATGGAAAGGAGTCGGCCATGGCTAAACAAACCATCTGGGCCCTCGCGGCAGCCCTATCATTAACCGCAACGCTCGCCCCTTCCGCCCTATCCGAAGAAACGGCGGATAAGCCTCAGCTTCAGAAGCTCCGGCATGACGTCGTCGTCACGGCCACGCGAATCGAAACGCCAAGCAAGGAAGTCGCCTCTTCGATCACCGTGATCTCCCGGACTGACCTGGCCCGGGCCAATCGGTCCTCCGTGCTCGAAATCCTGGAAGACGTCGTAGGAACGGCCGCAATCCGGAGCGGGGGAATTGGGGCCGCAGCCTCCATTATGCTCCGAGGCGGCAACTCCGAGCACACCCTGGTCCTCCTCGACGGCGTCGAGATCAATGATCCGATGAATCCATCCCGCTCCTGCGACTTGGCCCACATCACCCTTGACCAGGTCGAGCGGATCGAGATTCTGCGCGGCCCCCAGAGCACGCTTTTTGGCTCCGACGCGCTCGGCGGGGTCGTCAACATCATAACCCGGACGGGAGAGGGCCGGCCCAAACTCGATTTCTCCGGATCGGCCGGATCGCTATCGACGTCGGACAACAGGCTGGGGATCTCGGGCTCCGCCCGGAGGGTCGTCTACTCCTTGGGAGTCTCCTATCTGAGAAGCGGAGGGATCTCCGCGGCGGACAAGGCTTTGGCCGGGAACGGGGAAAAAGACGGATACCGGAATCTCTCCCTGAGCGGGCGGGTCGGTCTGAAGCTCCGGAAAAACCTCGACCTGGACCTGACCGTCCGCGGCCTGCTGACCAGGTCGGAGATCGATAATTTCGGAGGTTCTTTCGGCGATGATCCCAACAGCTTCCAGCGCTATAATTGCCTTTTCGCCAGGGCCCAGCTCCGCAGGCTTTCCGGGAACGGCCTTTGGGAATCCAGGCTGGGTGCGGCCGTCTTCCGGTCCAAGCGGCTCAACGACAATCCCGTTGACGAAGCGCATCCGTTCGACTCGGAAAAGGGTTCGTTTACAAGCGGCCTCCTAAAGTTCGACTGGCAAAATAATATATTCCTCCATCCCTCCAACACCTTGACTTTTGGAGCCGAATACGAAGCGGAACAGGGAAGCTCCCAATACACATCCGAGAGTCTCTGGGGGCCTTTCGTGAGCGAATTCCCCGCCAAGAAGGCCGGCGACCTCGGCATCTACGTCCAGGATCAGGTCAAGCTCGGCGGACGGTTCTTCGCTACGACCGGAATCCGGATCGACAGCCACAGCCGCTCAGGGACGGCCTTCACCTACCGGATCGCCCCGGCCTGGTTCATCGCCCGCACGGGAACCAAACTCAAGGCGACCCTGGGGACGGGATTCAAGTCCCCTTCGCTTTACCAGCTTTATGCCCCGCCGACGGCCTGGGGCCCCATCGGAAACGAGAACCTAAAGCCTGAAGAATCCACAGGCTGGGACGCCGGCCTCGAACAGGACCTGACCGGGGGCCGCTTCAAGCTGGGAGCGACCTATTTCCAAAACTCCTTCCGTAACCTGATCAGTTTTGATAACGTTCGAGGATACATCAATGTCGGCCGGGCCGAAACAAGAGGGGTCGAATTAACCGGCGAAGCCGCGCCCTGCGCGGAACTCGCGATCACGGCCTCTTACACCCGGCTCAAAGCGACGGACAAGGATACCGGACTTGCCCTCCTGCGCCGTCCCAGGAATAAGTTCTCCGCGACCCTGGATTGGACTCCGCTTCCGAAATTCGACCTCGGCCTCAAGCTCAGCCGCATCGGCAGCCGGAGCGACCTGGATTTCAACGCTTGGCCGTCAGCCCCAATCACTCTCCACCCCTATACACTCCTCGATGCGAACATTTCTTACGCTCTCGCACCGCGGATCAAGCTCTTCTTCCGGCTCGATAACCTCCTTAACCAGCATTACGAAATGATCTACGGGTACGGGACGCCCGGCTTGTGCGTTTATGCCGGCATCAAGTTAGAGTAGGGGTCAAACCTACTCTTTTGACATGGTTTCTTTTGTTAGCAAGGAAGCATCTTTTCGTACGATACAGGCGATGGCGCAGGGGCGATGCCCGGAGGAGGCAGTCGAAGGTCGGAGCGGGCACGGGTCCTCATTCTTGCTGAGCGGCACTGGATGCCGCCCGTAAGCCCCCGTAGCGGAGAGGGGACCCGAATCACGGCGACACGTTCAAGACTTCGTTCTTATTTCTTGCCACCCCCTACCCCCTCCGAATAATCGAAGGGGGGCCCTGAAATCGTCCGCGTCGCCGGCAGAGGTGCGACGAGACTGGTTCCCCTGGGGGCCGGGGGCCAAGGGCGGCTCCAGGCCGCTTCCGACGGAGGGCCCGTCCCGAGCCTGAATTCCCTCTCATACGAAAAGATGCTTGCTGTTAAGACTGTAGGTTTGACCCCTACTTAATCTTTCAATATAATTCAATCACGCAAAAGTCGGTCCGGGAGGCTTGAATGAAAAAGATAAGGCTCATCTTTCTGATCGTTTTATGCGTTCTCGCGGCCGGAGCGGGTTCTTATGGTTTTTCGCGTCCGGCGCAGGTCTCCGATCTCCTTGAGATCGCCTTCGTGAAAACGGAGACCGCGGTCGAGGTCAGCGTCCTCATTCGCGGCGAATTCAGCAACGACGTTTTTAGACTGACTGAACCGGAGCGGCTGGTCTTCGACATCTCACCCATCGGCGCGCTCTCGGCGGCCCCTCAAATCGAAATCCTTTGGGGCGGGGTCCTGAGGGTCCGGACGGGGAAGTTCAATCCTGAGATCGCCCGGCTGGTCTTCGACCTGGAGACGGCCTCCGTTAATTACAAAATCGAAAGGACGGACGCCGGACTGAAGATCACCTTCTGGAAGGAGGGCGCAGAGGCTCTGATCCCCGAAAAGAAGGCCGAGATCCCGCCCGCGCCCAAACCCCCGAAAGCCAAGATCGAGGCCAAACCCGAGGTCAAGCCCGAGGCCCCGCCGGCGCCCAAGCCCGAACCCAAGACCGTCTCCAAGCCCCGCAAGGAAAGGAGAGGCTTCTTTGTTCAAATCGGGGGTGGAATCGGGACATTCCTGAAATCGACTACGACGCTCAATAAGTTCTTCCCTCTTTACAACGAACAAGGGAAGAGGACGGAAACCTACAAGCTGAAACTGAACACTCCCTCCTACCTGAGCGCCGGAGGATGCCTTTATGCCCTGGACGTCCCGGTCAAGCTCGGCCTGGCGATCGAATACTGGAATTTCAAATCAGACGGCGATTTCGAGTTCGCCGTTCCCCACCCCTTCCTGGCCGACTCGCCGAGGACGCTTACCTTATCCGACCATTCCCGGAACTACTTCACCTCCGTTTCTATCTTCGGACTCTTCCAGGCCTTCTCTAACGGCCGGTTGACGATGTTCGTCGGACCTGAGATCGGATACGCTTTTGGAAAGTTCGATTTCCTGGACGTCGTCGAATTCAACGACCAGCCGCCGTTTATGGACGACGACGTCACGATGAGCTCGATCGCCTATCTTGAGAAAGCGATCTCCAGCCTTTGGGCGGGTATCCAGGCCAGTTTTGAATATTCCTTTTCCCGAACCTTTTCTCTGCTCCTCAATTTGAGGGCCCTTTACCTCAACCCCGAGATTGCGGAGTTATCCTCGACATTCAACCTCTCCCAGGCCCACGCTTTGATAGGGTTCCAAGTTACTTTTTAATATCAGCTTTGTTGCCCAAAGGGCAGGACGGCCCACCGTTGTCCTCATTAAGAGCTTCGGCCTGAGCTTGGCAGATCGCCGAAAATCCGCGTTTATAGGCCAAACCTTTCGATGATCTCCGCCTTCGTCTTGCCCAGGATGCCGAATTCTTTGCCGACTTTAACGAACGCCTCCAGGGCTTTGTTGAGGTGATGGGTCTCGTGTCCGGCCGAGAGTTGGGTGCGGATGCGGGCTTGGCCCTGGGGGACGACCGGGAAGAAGAAGCCCATGGCGTAGACGCCCTCATCATAGAGGGCCTTCGAGAAATCCTGGGCCAGCTTGGCGTTGAAAAGCATGACCGGAACGATCGGGGTGTCGCCTTCCTTGAGGATGAAGCCGGCGTCCGTCAGCCCCTTTCTCCACATGGCGGCGTTCCTCTCGAGCTTGTCGCGACGCTCCGTACTCGCGGAGAGGATCTCCATGACCTTAATGACCCCGGCTACGACGACGGGCGCGATCGTGTTCGAGAACAGGTACGGTCGGGCTCTCTGGCGGCACATCTCGACAAGTTCGCGCCTCCCGGAAACGCAGCCGCCGGAGGCCCCTCCGAGAGCCTTGCCAAAGGTCGTCGTGATGATGTCGATCTTGCCGACGACCCCGCACCGCTCATGGGTCCCCCTCCCGGTTTTGCCGATGAAACCCGAGGCGTGGGAATCGTCGACCAAAAGCATGGCGTCATATTTTTCGCAGAGGGCGACCATCTCGTCGAGCTTGGCGGCGTCGCCGTCCATGGAAAAGACGCCGTCCGTGATGACGATCCTGAGTCGTTTATCGGCGTGAAGCTGGAGCTTGCTCTCGAGGTGGGCCATATCCGAGTGCTTGTAGGTGTCGTGAATCGCGCTCGCCAGACGGATGCCGTCGATAAGGGACGCGTGGACCAGCCGGTCCGAGATCATGACGTCGTCCTTGGTCAGGATGGCCTCAAACACGCCGGCGTTGGCGTCCATGCAGGAGGGAAAGAGAAGCGTGTCTTCTGTCCCCAGGAAGTCCGTGACCCGGCGTTCCAACTCACGATGGATATCCTGGGTGCCGCAGATGAAGCGCACGGACGACATCCCGTAGCCGCGTTTGTCCAGCCCTTCGTGGGCGGCCTTGAGGACCTCGGGGTGGCTGGAAAGGCCGAGGTAGTTGTTGGCGCACATGTTGATGACTCTCTTCAGGGACGAGCCGGAGGGAAACTCAACGTCGATATCGGCCGCCTGGGGCGAGTGAATATACCGTTCCTGTTTGAAGATTCCCGCGTCCCTGATTCCTTTGAGCTGGTCTTGGTAAAGGTCCCGGACTTTTTCGCTAAATGCCATCTTCGTTCCTCCTATTCATTTTCGAGCCGGGCGGCGCGTTTCGCGGGCCCTCGCCCGGCCGGTCCGCAACCGTCCTTTATCCTCTCGGTCCCCTGCCGGGGGTCTTCCCCTTCCCGCGAACGGGAGCGCGAATCCCGGACCCCGTTCGAAACCTCAGGCCTTGACAAACTCCCGGACCAGGACCGCGATCTTGTTGACCGAATCGAAGGCCTCGGGCGTCGCCTTGTTGTCGGGGATCTGGATGTGGTACTTGTTCTCCAGGAAGCGTTTCAGCGAGATCATCGAGAACGAATCAACGATTCCGCCTGAGATAAGCGGCGTATCGTAAGTAATGGGGTCGCTGTCGGCTTCCAGGTACTCCTCCGTCACGTACTTTAAAACGATGTCCTTGAGTTCATCCATATCGGTTCTCCTAAAGATTCATTTTATGTCAATCGTTTTCGATCGTCGAGGTGTCGCCGATCTCCTCGCCCCATTCCTTGGCATGGAGGATGCGGCGCATGATCTTGCCGCTCCGGGTTTTGGGCAGGGAGTCGACGAACTCGATCTCCTGGGGCATGGCCAGGGGCGAGAGCCTCTTCCGGACGAAATTCATGATCTCCAGGTCCAGGTCCTTCGAGGCCGCAAAGCCCGGCTTCAAGTTGACGAAGGCTTTGACGACCTCCAGATTGAGGGGATCGGGCTTGCTGACGACCGCCGACTCGGCCACGGCCGGGTGTTCGAGGAGAGCCGACTCGACCTCAAAGGGGCTGACCAGGTGTCCCGCGGTGTTGATGATGTCGTCGTCACGGCCCGCAAACCAGTAGTAGCCGTCTTTATCGATCCGGGCCCGGTCGCCGGTGAGATACCAGGCGTTCCGGAATTTTTTCCGGAACGCCTCCTCGTTGTTCCAATACGTCCGCATCCGCGACGGCCAATCGAACCGGAGGCCGACGAGCCCGATCTTCCCGTATGAGGGATAGGGTTCATTCCGGTTCGGGTCGAGGATCGTTCCCGTGATCCCGGGGAACGGTTTGCCCATAGACCCGGGCCGGATCTCCATTCCGGGGTAGTTGCTGATCACGATGCAGCCCGTTTCGGTCTGCCAGTAGGTGTCGTAAAAGGGCTTGCCGAAGACCCTTTGGGACCAGACAACGGCCTCGGAGTTCAGCGGCTCGCCGACGCTTGCCAGATGACGGAGCGAAGAAAGGTCATACTTTCTGACGATTTCGTCCCCGGCCATCATCAACGAGCGGATGGCCGTCGGGGCGGAATACCACATCGTGATCCTGTGCTTCTCGATGAACCGATACCAGGTCTCGGCCGAGAACCCAACGTCCATGACGCACTGGGTGACGCCCAAGGCGAAGGGGGCGATGATGCCGTAGGACGTCCCCGTGACCCAGCCCGGATCGGCCGTGCACCAGTAGATGTCGTCGTCGCGGAGGTCCAAAACCCACTTGGCCGTGAGGTATTGCGAGATCAGGGAATAATGGACGTGCTTGACGCCCTTGGGCATCCCGGTCGTGCCGGACGTGTAGTGGAGGACCGACGGAGTTTCGGCCCTTGTCCGGTAGATGTCCAAGTGCTCGACGGGCTTGGCCTTTTCCAGGGAAAAGGCGACTTCCCGATCTTTAAGCGGCGAAGCTCCGTCGTGGTCCACGACGATGATATGCTTGATGTGAGGCAGCCGGCCGAGAATCTTCCGGACCTTGATGACGTGCTTTTTCTGGGTGATCACGGCCGAGGTCTCGGCGTCCGAGAGCCGGACGAACAGGGATTCATCGCCGAAAGCGGAAAAAAGGGGCTGGGCGATGGCCCCGATCTTCAGGACCCCCAGGAACCCCAGATAGAGCTCGGGGACTTTGTCCATGAACAGGCAGACCCGCTCCCCGGCTTGAATGCCCAGGCCGCGGAGGAAGGCGCCGATGGTGTTCGAAGCCAGCCGGACGTCGTTATAGGTAAAGCGTTTTTCACCGCCGGCGTGGCCTTCCCAAATGAGGGCGAGCTTGGAGGCCTTTCCCTGTTCGCAGATCTTATCCGAGCAATGCCAACCGATGTTGATGACCTCGCCGCGTTTGTAGCCGACCTCTTTCTCGGAGATGGACCAAGAGAACCCCCTGGCACGTTCTTCATAGGAACCGATGTTAGACATGTCCCCTCTTATTATATTTTTAGGATTTCGCTTCCAGAACCACGACGGCTTGGGCCAGATCTTTTATATGCGACAGGGAGACTTCCATGCCCGTGATCGCGTGAGCCTCGCAGAATTCCTTGACCTTTCCGTGGACGAACAATTCCGGTTTCCCGAGCTCGTTGTTGAGGACCTCGATCTCGTCGAACTTGCGCCCGCCGCTCCAGCCGGTCCCCATGGCCTTGAGGAACGCTTCTTTGGCCGAGAACCGGGCCGCGAAATGCTGGGCGCTCATCTTTCGAGCTTCGCAGTATTCGATCTCGCGCGGCGTGAAGACCTTTTCCTTCAGGCCTTTAGTCCGGGCGAGCTTGTCCCCGACCCTCCAGATTTCGACAATATCCGTTCCAATCCCGAAAATCAATGCCTCAAGCGCCTTTCTTTCTCGGATGCCGAGACCTATGACCCGCCGTCCCTTTCGATTAGATCTGTTATCTCCCTTCGAGTCTCACGGCGGCGGAACATTATTATAGATAATGGCCGGGAAATGTCAAAAAGCCGGCTGTGTGTCGGCAGGATTATTTCCGGTGGACGAGGGTCGTCGAAGCTTGATCGGTGGGCATGACGACGATCTCGGCGACGTCCACATGCGGCGGGCGGGTGGCGCAATAGACCACGGCGTCGGCGATATCATCGGGGGCAAGCGGCGTGAAGCCTTGATAAACCTTTGCGGCCCGCTCGCCGTCGCCCCGGAAACGGACCAGGCTGAACTCGGTTTGGGTCATCCCCGGATCGACGCTCGTCACCCGGAGCCCCGTCCCGTTCAAGTCCAACCGCAGGCCCTTGGTGAGGGCCCTCACCCCGAACTTGGTGGCGTTATAGACGTTTCCCGACGGATAAACCTCGTGGCCGGCGATGGAGCCGATGTTGATGACGTGGCCCCGGCCGCGTGCGACCATCCCGGGAATAACGGCGCGGCTCGCATAAAGGAGGCCTTTGAGGTTCGTATCGATCATTTCCTCCCAATCCTCAAGCTTTCCCTCGTGAAGCTTGTCCAACCCGCGGCTCAGCCCGGCGTTGTTGACGAGGACCTCGATCGTCCGCCATTCCGGGGGTAGACCATTCACGGCCTTCTCAACGGCATTCGCGTCCCGCACGTCGAGCTTCAGGATGTGGGTGGCCGAGCCATGCTCTTTCTTTATGCCGGCGGCAAGCTCCTTCAGGCGCTCGGCCCGGCGGGCCGCCAGGATGAGCTTTGCTCCTTGGGCGGCGAATGCTCGAGCACAAGACCTTCCGATCCCCGAGCTCGCTCCGGTTATCAAAACGATCTTATTCTCTAACGAATACATGTGTCTCTCCTGAAAAAGGAGAATATCAAAATCGGGGACACAATACCAATTTCCTAATTATCTAAAACGATCATTTTTCCAGGGGAGAATTTGGAAAATCGGAAATTGGTATTGTGTCCCCGAATTATACCTACGACAGGTCTGTTAAGATTGTAGGTTTGACCCCTACTTTTGTTATAATAGATGTTTTCTATGAGCCCTGAATGACCGACGATAAAATCATCCTCCGCGGCGTCAAGGTCCACAACCTGAAGAACGTCGATGCCGACATCCCCCTGAATAAGCTGGTCGTCGTGACCGGGGTGAGCGGCTCCGGAAAATCCTCCCTGGCCTTCGATACCCTGTATGCCGAGGGACAGCGCCGCTACATCGAATCCCTTTCGGCCTATGCCCGCCAGTTCCTGGAGAGAATGGACAAGCCGGACGCCGAGCGCATCGAGGGGATCCCCCCGGCGATCGCCATCCAGCAAAAGGCTTCGACCAAGAATCCCCGCTCGACTGTGGCCACGGTGACGGAGATCTATGACTTCCTGCGGGTTCTCTATGCCCGGATCGGGACGGTCCATTGCCTGAAGTGCGGACGGCCGGTCACGCGCGATACCATCGATTCGATTGTCGATTCCCTCTATACCCTGCCTCCCGTGACAAAGGTCATGATCACGTTTTCCTGGCCGGCGGATAAGGGAACCGCCGCTCTGAAGAAAGAAGGCTTTTTCCGGGTCGTCGAAGACGGCGAAATCGTCAACCTCGAACGAGGTGTCCCCTCCAAACGCGGCCCTCTCGAGGTCCTCGTGGACAGGCTCGCCCTGGCCCCGGAAGAACGGGAGCGTCTGGCGGACTCCCTGGAGCTGGCCCTCAAAAAAGGAGAGGGACGGGCAAAGGTTAGGACGGATACCGGCCGAGAGCTCCCCTTCTCGGACAAGCTCGAGTGCAAAGCCTGCGGAATCCCGTACGAAGACCCCTTCCCCAACCTCCTATCCTTCAACAGCCCGCAGGGTGCTTGCCCCGAGTGTCATGGTTTCGGCGACATGGCGACGATCGATGAGGACAAAATTATCCCGGACAAGACCCTGTCGCTTGAGCGGGGCGCCGTGGAGCCCTGGACCAAGCCCCTGTCACGCGGTCTCCAGCGTGAGATGCTCGTCCAAGCCCGTAAAAGAGGAATCCCAATCAACGTTCCTTTCAGGGACCTGGACGAGCGGGCTCAACGTTTCATCCTGGACGGCGGGCCAGGCTACTACGGAGTCAAAGGATTCTTCGATTGGCTCGAGAAGAAGAAATACAAGGTCCAGGTTCGCGTCCTCCTCAGCCGCTACCGGAAATACGTCCCCTGTCCCTCCTGCGGCAAAACACGCCTTAACCCTCAGGCCCTGGGGATCAAGGTCGGTGGAATCTCCATCGCCGATTTCGTCGGAATGACGGTCCGGGAGGCTTCGAGCTTCTTGGACGGACTCGACCTTGGCCCCTTCGATAGAACGGTAGCCGATAAACTCATCGCGGAAATCCGGGGCCGCCTGAGGTTCCTTCTCCAGGTCGGGCTCGACTACATCACTCTGGACCGGATGACGTTCACCCTGAGCGGAGGCGAAGCCCAGAGGATCAACCTGGCCGCAGCCTTGAGCGCTTCGCTTGTCGGAACGCTCTTCGTCCTCGACGAGCCCTCAATCGGCCTCCACCCCCGGGACAACCACCGTCTCATACAGATCCTCCAATCCCTCAAGGAAATCGGAAACACGGTCGTCGTGGTCGAGCATGACCCCGAGATCATCCGGGCCGGAGAGCACATTATCGACCTCGGCCCCCGGGCGGGCGAGGCCGGAGGAGAGATCATCTTCAACGGCCCCATGACGCCCTTCATCGAGAACAAAGCCTCCCTGACCGCCCAATACCTAAGGGGCGAAAAAACGATCGCCGTGCCGGGAGTGCGGCGCAGGCCGCGGGGATTCCTGGAAATCACCGATGCCCACAAGCATAATCTCGCCCACATCGACGTCCGGATCCCCCTGGGCGTTTTCACCTGCGTCACAGGCGTCTCCGGCTCGGGGAAGAGCACCCTCGTCTACGACGTCCTCTTCCAGGGCTTAACGGGTGAGGCCCGGAACGGATTTAAGGACATCCGGGGCCGGAGCGAAGTCAACAAGGTCATCATGGTGGACCAGTCGCCCTTGAGCACTTCGCCGCGCTCGATCCCGGCAACTTACACCAAAGCCATGGACGGCATCCGCGACCTCTTCAGCCAAACGAGGGAGGCCAGGATCATGGGGATGGGGCCGGGGACTTTTTCCTTCAACACCGCGGGCGGGCGCTGCGAGGAGTGCCAGGGGGCGGGCCGGCAGATCGTGGAGATGCAGTTTCTTTCGGACGTCGTTCTGACTTGCGAGGCCTGCAAGGGCAAGCGGTTTAAAAGCGAGGTCCTGGATGTCCGCTACAACAGCAAGAACATCCATGAGGTCCTGGGGATGAGCGTCACGGAGGCCTGTCTATTCTTTGCCGGGAGGCCGGACATCACCCGGAAGCTCTACCCTCTCCTGGAAGTCGGCCTCGGGTACCTCAAACTCGGCCAGCCGACGACGACCCTTTCCGGGGGCGAGCTCCAGCGTATCAAGCTGGCTTACCACTTGGTCCACGAAAAAGGGAAAAAGGCCCTCTACCTGTTCGACGAGCCTACGATCGGGCTCCACCAGAACGACGTGTCGGTCCTTCTCCGATGCTTCCAGAAACTCGTCGACGCCGGGCACACCGTAGTCGTCATCGAGCACAACCTCGATGTCATCAAGTCCGCCGATCACCTCATCGACCTGGGACCGGAAGGAGGGGACGCCGGAGGCCGGATCGTGGCCAAGGGGACTCCCGAGCAAGTCGCGAAATCCAGGAAATCCATCACAGCCAAATTCCTCAGGAATTGCCTCTAGAACGCGGCGAGCGGGCCGTCACCTGGCCGTCTCCGTTTCTCCTGGATTATCATTTTCGTTGCTCTTACGCTTAATGCGGGCTTGGAGCTGCCCGGTCGACGCAATTCATCTAGTCCAAACAATCGGAGGGCGGCTCCGAATTTGCATTCAATTAAATGGAAGAGAACCTCTGCTTATGCCCTTCGTAATCCGGCAAAAGCCGCGGGTATTCCTTGTCCATCAAAGGCGAGGAGATGATGAAATCGGCCGTAGCCCTATCGCAGGCCACCGGGATATTCCAAACGACGGCGATGCGCAGGAGCGCCTTGACGT
>CAZJBD010000003.1:0-62935 GCA_964544265.1 uncultured Eubacteriales bacterium | reverse complement strand
TGACCTATGGCTGTCACGCCCCGCTCATCAAACAAAAACTTGAGGGCTTCGATCGTCCATCCTGGATAATGGGCCTGTCCTTTGTCGTCCTTATTGTAAAAGGCGTTGATGTTGGAAAACCTTTTATACCAGTCCGTCCGCATGGCAACGAACGCGCCTTGAGGAATCCGGCCATGTCTGGTTTCCCAGGCCTGAATATCCCCGAGGACAAGCTGGTAGTCAGGATTGGCGGCGACCTTTTGGCTGCAATCGATGACCACCAGGGGAAGGATCATTTCGTCAACCGGAATTTCATCGATCATGCGCATGCCTTTATGAAAATGCCCCGGCGGATCGCAATGGGTCCCGTATTGTCCAACATGAGTAAAGATTTCGGCAAGGAAGCCATCCTTTTCATAGGTATAGATGACCTTGCGTTCATCGGCGGGAAAGCCCGGCCATCGCGGGATACCCGGGGCAAAAGCATGAGTCAGATCCACAAACTTGCAGGGCCGAATCTTGGTTTCCAAGAGCTCCCAAAGAGAAAGGTCTTCCTTCTGGGCAAAAGCCAAATTCCCAGCCGAAATGAAGGCGAAGGCCAATACGAGCGATAAAATCCTTTTCTTCATGAAATGCCTCCTCGTCCTCATCGCACCAATCCTTTACTATCACTTTTCTATATCCTGAAGTCAACTTGGAGGGGGGGAACCCGCTTCGCGTTTCCCCCTTCCAACGTTCGCTCCGCTCCCTGCCTCCCTTTCTCGGGCGGGGCGTGAACCCACGCCCTGCGACCAAGGGGGCATACCCCCTTGGATCCCCCGACGAGCGGCTCCCCGGGTCAAGACCCGGGGCATATCACCGCTCGTCAAATTTCATCAGGCGATGGAAACAGATGCCGCCTGGAAATCGTGCCAAGCCCCCGAAGCAGAGGGGGCCATGATTTATTTTGACCTCGACTCCCCGCCAATGGTATATTCCATTGGCTCATCGCGCTGATGAACGACGGCCGATACCAAGGAAAGCAGGTTCTCCCTTCGGCCGTGCTCAAAGCGACACTGGAGCCGGCCATCGCCTTGCCCAATACCGAAACGGAAACGCGGGGGTACTGGGAACTCCTGAACGAGGCCTACGGAATGGGAAGATTCACTGTTTCCTATCGCGGACATCTCCTGACCTATCACGGCGGGGACCTTCCCGGCTTCCATTCTCAAGTCTCCTTCATGCCCCGTGAGCGGATCGGCGTCCTCCTCTTCGTCATCGGAAACCACTGCGCGAGACTCTATGACCTCATCAGCTACAATATTTACGAGCGGCTGCTGGGGATAGACGAGACGCCCTGGAGCACCCGCTATCTCGAGATCCGGCTAAAGGGAAAAAAAGCCGGTACAGAGGCTCGGGCCAAGGCCGGCGCCGACCGCGTCCCGGATACCAAGCCCTCTCATCCGCTCAAGGATTACGTGGGGAATTACGAGCACCCCGCTTACGGCGTCTTGAAAATCGGAATGAAGGATAACCGGCTCAAGTTTGACTTTCATAAATTGGCATGGCCGCTCGACCATTTCCATTATGATCGTTTCGAAACCCCTGATGACGAAACCTATGGCAGGTTTGCGGTCAATTTCTTGACCAATCCCCAGGGTGATATCGATAAGGCCGTCATCTCGCTCGACGAGGCGGAAGTGACCTTCACCCGCAAGCCCGAAACACTCGACCCCAAGCTCCTGGAACAATTAGCCGGGACTTATGAAACCGCAACCGGCTATAAGTACCAGGTCGTTCTCAAGGAAGACCTCAGCTTATCCCTCGTTTTTCCCGGAGAGCCGGAGGAGAAGCTTCTTCCTTACAAGGGCCTCATGTTCCGCATCGAGCATTTCTCCGACGTGATTTTCGAGTTTGTCATGGAAAACGGGCGGATCACATCTCTCAAACAAAGAGATCCCTCGGGGGAATATGTATCTATAAAGAAATAAGGGGAGCGGCCAATCGGTCTTTTCGGCTCCGACCACGTTCGCGGACCGCGGAACGCTACTTGCCGAGCCTTTCTTTGAGAATCTTGACGACCTCCAGGCCTGCTCTCTGCTGGCCCTCCTTGGCGGCGGCGCCGAGGTGGGGGATGGGCGTGACGTTTGGATGGTCGATGAGCGTGAAGTCGTCGGGAGGCTCCTTCGAGTAGACGTCCAGCGCCGCAGCCCGGACCTTGCCCGAATTGAGGCCGTCGAGAAGGGCTTTCTCGTCGACAACCCCGCCCCTGGCCACGTTGACGATGATAACCCCGTCCTTCATCTTGCGGATCTCCGCAGCGCCGATGACCGGCTGGGGTTGCTTGGGAATGTGCAGGGTGATGAGGTCGGACTTCGAAAGCAGCTCATCCATGGGAACCTGAGTCACCGCCAGGTTCGTTTTGATCGGGATGACGTCATAGCCGAGGACCTTCATGCCGAAGGCGATGGCCCGCCGAGCCACTTCAATGCCGATACGCCCGCAGCCGATGATTCCTAGGGTTTTCCCGTAGAGCTCAGTGCCTTCCAGAACCTTTTTCTCCCACTTGTGCTGTTTCATGGAGACGATCGCCCTGCCGTGGTTCCGGACGGCTCCCAACATCAGGCCGAAAGTATGCTCGGCGACACTGATAGACGTCGCGGCGGGGGTGTTGGCCACGGCGATCTTTTTCTCCTTGGCCGCCGCCGCATCGACGTTGTCGAGTCCGATGCCGGCCCGGAGGATGATCTTGAGTTCGGTCGCCGCCTCAATGACGGGGCGGGTGATCTTGGTGGCGCCCCGGACGACAACGGCATTGAAACCTGGGATCGTCTTTATGAGGGCGGCCTCATCAAGGCCTGTCTTCACGGTGACTTCGAAGCCGGGGACGGCCTTCAGCTGTTCCAAGGCTTCTTTGTCCAAAGAATCCGCGATAAGGATCTTGGTCATTGCCAATTCTCCTTCAGAACGGCCTGGGCGGCCTTCACCGCGGCGCCCGGCTCGAACGCGTATCCGAGGTCCAGGAGGGTCATTTCCAAGGCAGAAAGCGCGGTGATGACGTCGAACCCGCCCATGTAGCCGAGGTGGGCAATCCGGAAGAACTTGCCTTTGTTCGGATCCTGGGCTCCGGCGATGTAGGCCATGTATTTGCTCTGCATGGTCTTGACAAGCTTGACTCCGTCCACGCCGGCCGGAACCTTGACGGCCGTCAGGATGTTGCCGGGATTTCTGGCCAGGAGCTCGAGGCGGGCGGCCTTGACGCCGGCCCGGGTCGCCTCCCCCAGGATGCGGTGATGTTCAAATAGCTTGGGGAGGCCCAGGCCTTTAATAACCTCCAGGGCTTTTTTCTGCTGGATAATGAGGGAGATCGCGGGGGTCCAGGGGGTCGTTTTTTTCTCAAGGTTTTTCTTGGCCTTCTTGGCGTCGAAGTAAAACTTCGGGAGCTTGGACGTCTCAACCATCTTCCATGCTTTTTGGCTGAAGGCGATGTAGGCCAGGCCCGGCGGGATCATAAAGGATTTCTGTGAGCCGGTCACCATGACGTCGACCTTCCATGCGTCCATGGGGCAGGGGGCCGCGCCCAGGCCTGAAATGCCGTCTACGACCAGGATGGCGTCGGTTCCGGACACGACTTCGCCGAAGCCCTTAACGTCATAGATGGCGCCGCTGGAGGTCTCGGACAGGGTCGCGAACACGGCCTTGACGCCAGGATTCGCTTTGAGCTCATCGGCCAACTGCTCCTTGCTGAAGTCAGCGCCCCACTCCAGGATGATGTCCTTATAGACAACTCCATAGGCCTTGCAAATATTGCCCCAGCGTTCGCCGAACTTGCCGCCATTGATGGTAATGACCCTGTCTCCGGGCGAGAGCGTGTTGACGACCGCGGTTTCCATCGCACCCGTGCCCGAGGAGGTCAGGATGAAGACGTCCTCCTTGGTCTCGAAAACGGTCTTGATTCCCTCAGTCACCTCCATGAAGATATTGGAGAATTCCGGAGTCCGGTGATGGATGATGGGCTCGGCCGCAACCGAGAGGACCTTGTCCGGGATAGGCGTCGGGCCGGGGGAAAGAAGATAATACTTTTTTATCATATGATTTCTCCTTGTTATAAAAGCACACTAGCAAAAATATTTTCGACAGTCAATCATAGCCGGGCCAGAAGCTCGGTCAGCAGGGCCGTCCGTTCAATGAAGGAGGGGAGGAGGAGATGCTCGTTTTCGGCATGAATTCCTTCTCCGTCCGGACCCAGGCCGTCGAGCGTGGGAAGGCCCAGGCTGGAAGCTATGGAAGCGTCAGAACCGCCCCCGGTTTTTCCGCCTTTAAGCGACAGCCCCAAGCCTGAGGCGATCTCGCTGGCCTGAGCAAAAAGCGCCGAAGAGGCCTTCGTCTTTTCCATGGGGGGAGTCAGACTCTGAAAAACGGCCTTGATCCTCGCCCCCCGGAGGGCGGGCTTCAGGTCCTTGAAATAAGCGCGGATCCTTTCCTTGTCGGCGGTCTTCCAGAACCGAATATCGAGAACGGCCCCAGCTGCTTCGGGAACGACGTTGACCTTTTCGCCCCCCTCGATCCGGCCGACGTTGACCGTCGTTTCCCCGGTCCTGAGCTTCTTGAGGCGGCCGATCTGGGCCACCATCTCCTCGATGGCGTTGATGCCTTTTTCCGGTGTTCCGGCATGGGCGGCCTTGCCCCGCGCTTCGAGCTTTACGACGAGACGGCCCTTCCTCTCCAGCTTCAGCGCCCCTCCCGGAAGCGCCGGCTCCAGGCAGAGAACGAGCGCGGACTTCCTGGCCAGACTCTTGATAAGGGCGAGGCCGGCGTCGTGGCCCGTCTCTTCAGCCGAATTGACGAAGATCGCGATCTTTTTCTGGGGCGTGATATTCAGACGGTTGAGGGTCGAAAGAGCGAAAATAGTCATGACGATCCCGGCTTTCATGTCTAGGGCCCCCGGGCCAAAGATCTTGTCGCCTGAGATATAGAAAGGCATCTTCTCGATCTTGCCGACCGGCCAGACCGTGTCCAAATGGGTAAGGATGAGGATTTGTTCGGGCTGCTTCTTCAAGCCGCGAGGGGCATATTCGATCAATTGAAGGTCCCCAATGTCCTTTTGGGGGAACCGGGTGAGTTTGGCCCCAGTCCTCCTGAACTCGTTGATGACGAAGGCCGAACAGGCATCCACGGCCGGCTTGTCGGAGGTTGGGGACTCCATGGCCACGATCTTCTTGAGCAGGTTGACCATCTCGCCCTGTCGCGATTTGAAATAGCGGTTGAAATCCATGCCGGCCTCCGTTTTTGCGACTCCATAATCAAGTTACCATAAGTCCCCGGTTTATTCATCCTGTTTTCTGAGCTCGAGTCGTCGCGTTCATCCCCGCTTAAAAACGGTGAAAAGACGCCGGGGTAATAGCCAAGCTCAGACCAACTTGACGACGGAGCTCACAAAACGGACGAAACGGCCCAGTAGGCGCTGGCGAAGCTTAATCGCGTTCGAACGGCAGACTTCGTGACAACACAGGCAGTGGATGCAAAGCTTTTTTAGGATCCGTGCCTTTCCGTCCTCCATGCGCACGGCGTCGACGGAACAGGCCCCAAAACACTCCTGACAGCCGTTGCACCTGTCCGCCGAGACCTCAGGAATCAAGATGAGCTGGCCGGAGACGAAGGCATAGACAGAGGAAGGAAGCTTCCTTCGCAGCATGCCGACCGGAAAAGAAGCCTTCTTGAAGCCCTCGACCCGGACATCTCCGAGCTTTCCCCCGGTGATGTCGATCGAATCAAGGCGGTCCGTCCCCAGGCCCCTTTCTGCGGCATAGCGCGTCGTCAGGATATCGTCTGGGCCGAATCCGACGACCGCCTGGGCGACGGCGTCCACGGCAACGGCGTCCCTGCCGGCGAGGACAAGGCCGACGGACCGGGGCGAGCCCCCGGACGGACCGAATCCCTCCATGGCCGTGACCGCGTCCATGAGGGTCAAGGTGGGGGGAAGGCAGGAGAAAACGTCCACCAGCATCTGGCTGAAGGCTTCATTGAGGGGGAACTGGCTGTGTAACTTCAAGCGGAGGCCGTGGGGGATGACGCCGAACATGTTCTTTATGGCCCCGGTGAAGGCGGTAAACGCGTGCGTTTTCAGCTTCGCCAAATCGATGACCCCCTCGGCGTCCAAGGCCGCGGCCGACACGAAGACGCTGGAGACTGTCTGTCCTGCCGGGCAAGGGACCTCCCGGAACCCTTCGGACTTGAGGTTGATGAGCCGGACGCCCATCTCCCGGCACATCTCTCGATAGCCTGAGACGAGATAGCCGTCCTCGCCTTTGAACTGGTTATCATCGCCCACTGTGATTTTCATGTTCAGGTCCTTGAGGAGGCGGATGACCTCCCGGGTAAAAAGAGGATGGGTGACGATGGCCTTCTCCGGAGCTGAGCCGGGGGAGAGGTGATTGATCTTGATGAAGACCTTGCTCCCCGGCCTCAGGAAACTTTCGATCCCGCCGATGAGGTCGAGTGCGGTTGTGATCGACGAGGAAAGCTCCGCGCTTCCATAGCCGGGGCACTTGACGATGGAGACGCACGATCTCATGGCTGAATATTATAATCCTAATCTCGCGAAAAAAAATACGCGCCCCTTCACGAGGCCACGCAGGCAGGCGGCCCTGCCTGTTATTCGGTTGATTTCCCCCCCGATTTCCCATACATTAATAGGGAAATGATTCCGGCCAGGATGAATATTCTTAAAAAATTTGTTTTATTGACAGCGGCAGCCTCACTCATCCTATTTCTCTTTTTCTCCTTCGCCCCGGCCGAGGTCTTCTATCCCTGGAAGGACGTCTACATCGGAGCCCTGGAAGGAGCGGGCTGGCCGGGAATCGCCATCGCTCCCAACCGGGAGAGCGCGTTTGGTTTCGCCCTCAAAGTTGAAAAGGACGGCAAGGTAGCGGAACCCGGAGATTTCTTTTACCTCGTATCCGAGGTCGGGCCCCATTCGCCCGACGGCCAATACGCCCGCATGAAATTCGATCTGGGCCTGAACTTCAACCAGGGGAAGGATACCCCCATCCGGATCAAGCCCTCTTCGAAATCGAAAACCTTGACCTTGGAATGGTCCCGACAGGACGAAAAGACCATCGTCGGCAGGGTCCTGTGCCCCAAAGGCATTAAGGTTTTCCTCGTTTTCAGCTCGCCATGGGACGTTCCTGTGAGCTACCACCTCCAGAGCGACGGTCACGTCCTGGGCCAAAGCGGGGAATCCCGAAAGCAGAATTTCGTCCTGTGGACGGATAGGCCGTCCGAGGCGGCGCCGGCCGCGGCCCGCACGCTCGAACTCAGGTTTTCTACCGAGGACGAGCGCGACCTCTATTTTGTGGCCGGGGTCGGTGAGGACTTGCGGCTGACGAAGAATCACATCTACCGCTACAAGAACTCGAAGACTATCGATTCCATCCTCGAGGAGGAGGCGGACGGCTACAGAAAAAAACGGGTGGCCATCGACGGGCTCTACTCCGGCGTCCCGGAGGCGATCACCAACAACCTGTTCTGGATGGTCCTTTATCAGCCGGGTTTGCATCGACTCTACACCCCCGCCGGACGGCGCTGGATCTTCCCGCGGCCGGACGGCGCTCCCGACCACTGGACGATCTTCGAATGGGATTCGTTCTTCAACTCCCTCGAACTGGCCGTCGAAAGCTCAAAGCACGCCGTAGATACTGTCAACGCCGTTCTTGAGACCCAATATCCGAACGGGAACATCCCCAACTGGCGGAGCCGGTTTGGAGGCACCCCGGACCGATCCCAACCCCCCGTCGGCGCCTATGCAGTCCTGAAGCTTTTCCAGCACGTCGGCGACATGGACCTTCTAAAGCATGCCTATCCTTATCTTGAGAAATGGCATTCCTTCTGGACCGCCAAAAGATCCAACGGCCAGGCCCGCCGAGACGGAAACGGCGATGGCCTTTTGGAATGGGGATCGGACGTCGAACTCCTGGCGAAGAACGTCCCGCCCTGGGAGGAGAAAGCGGCTCCCAAACAAAGGGCCATGTGGGAATCCGGCCAGGACGACCTGCCCAACTGGGACGATGCCGCCTACAGCGAAGAGACGGGAACGATGACCATGAATTGTCTCGACCTCAACTGCCTCTTCACCCTTGACGCCTGGTGTCTGTCGCAGATCGCGGACATGCTGGGGCAGGATGAAGATGCCCGGAGGCACCTCGAGGAATATGAAAGGATGAAATCACTGATCAATGCCAAGCTCTGGAACGAGCGTGAGGGCTTCTATTTCGACCGCCACTGGGACGGACGGTTCTCGACCAGGAAAGCGGCCTCCAATTTTTTCCCCCTCATCGCTCGCATTCCTGACGAGAAGCGGGTTCTGCGCGTCCTCAAGCACCTCCTCGATCCCAAGGAATTCTGGGGGGAGTTCGTCATCCCATCGATCTCCCGGGATGATCCCGCGTACAAGGATCAACAATACTGGCGCGGCACGATTTGGCCGCCGACGAACTACATCGTCTACCAGGGCTTGAAGGCCTATGGTTTCGACACCGTGGCCGCGGACTTCGCGAAAAAGAGCTCGGAACTCTTCCTCCGCAGCTGGAAAAACTTCCAGCTCTGCCCGGAGAACTTCGACTCCCGGACCGGGGAGGCCGGCGGCCAGCGGTACCAGAGCTGGGGGCCGCTGTTCGCCCTGGTTGCCCTGGAGGAGTACTTGGACTTCACGCCTTGGGAGGGTTTCCGGTTCGGCATGATCTCTCCCGAGGACAGTGGAACCCTGTCCCGGGTGGCCATCCAAGGTCGCCACTACGAAGTGAAAGTGTCCCGCAAGAAAACAGAGCTCAAGGAAGAAGGAAAGGACCTCGTCCGGGCCGATGGGGGCGCCGTCTTCCGCCACTTCCTCTACAACGAAAGCGAGGTTTCGTTCGAGATCAAATCCCTCGACGATCGCGAGGTCAAGATCTGGTTCCTGAAAAAAGGCAAATACCAGCTCCTCATCGACAACCGCGAGGTTAAGATCTTCACGGGGAAATCGGTGACCTTCGACGTCACCGCCGGGGACCATTCGGTCCTCATTCTCCTTATCGAAGAAAAAGGCTAAAAGGGAGGAATCATCACATGAGCCGATATTCAAGACGCGAATTCATCAAGACGGGAGTGAGCCTCGGTGCCGCGTCGATCCTTGCCGGCAGAGCCGCACCCTCGTCGATTGACGTGACTCCTGCGGCGACCGAGACCATGCGTGTCGTCTCCAGCGGCAATGGAATCCGGGCCACCGAGAAGGCGATGGAGCTGTTGAAGAAGGGAGCTAATCCTCTCGATGCCGTCATCGCCGGCGTCAATATCATCGAGGACGACCCGAATGACATGTCGGTGGGATACGGAGGCCTGCCCAACGAGGACGGCATCGTCGAACTCGACGCCTCTGTCATGTATGGACCGACCCACGATGCCGGTGCGGTGGCCTCGCTCAGGAACATTAAAAATCCCTCCAAAGTGGCTAAGCTGGTCATGGAGCGAAGCGATCACGTGCTCCTGGTCGGGGAAGGGGCTCTTCGGTTCGCCAAGGCCCACGGCCTCAAGGAAGAGGACCTGCTCACCGAAAAGGCTCGTGAGATTTGGCTCCGCTGGAAGGAGAACCTTTCGGACAAGGACAATTGGTTTCCCCCCGATTCCGACAAGATGACCGCTGAACTGCGGCCCTTCCTTTTGAGCAACGGAACGATCAACTGCCTGGCCATCAACGAAAGGGGAGACCTGGCCGGGGTAACGACGACGAGCGGGCTGTCCTTCAAGATCGCGGGACGCGTCGGCGACTCGCCCATCATAGGGGCCGGACTCTATGTGGATAACGAGATCGGGGCCGCCGGATCAACGGGCCGCGGCGAAGCCAATATCCTCAATCTCGGCAGCTATTCGGTCGTAGATTTCATGGGACACGGCCTCTCACCGGAAGAGGCTTGTTTGAAAACGCTGGAAAAGATTGCCGTTAAAACGAAGCTCGAACCGCGCCTTTTGACCGAGGACGGCAGGCCTTCATTCGGCCTTAATTTTTACGCCATCAACAAGAAGGGGGAATACGGAGCGGCTTGCATGTGGAGCGGCAGCGATTATGCGGTTCATGACGGCAAAGAGAACAAGCTCCGCGATTGCGCTTATCTGTACAAGAGGAAGAAGTAATCGCTTTCTTGACATCGATCCGGGGGGCGGAATACCATGGACCGCGATGAACCCGATTGTCCCCTGAGTCAGGGGACTGAAAAATCGTTTCGCGCAAAATGAATACGTATGAGCCGTCTTGAATGGGAGGAGGTCTAACATGAGATCTGCGATGTGGAGCCGAAGGGCATTCCTGCGGATGGCCGGAAGTTTTATGCCTGCCGCCTACGCGGCCAAGGCCGGCGGGCTCGAGCGTATCCTGGCCGCCTCTCAAACGGTTGCCGACCGGACGCCCGAGGAAATCGCTAAGGACGAGTTCTACTGGCGGGAGGTTCAACTCGCTTTCAAGCTGGACCGGAGCCTGATCAACCTGAACAACGGATTTACCGCCCCCTGCCCCCGGGTTGTCCTCGAATCGGTCTGGCGCTACATGGACATGATCAACATGTTGCCCATCCATTACCAGGGCCAGATCGCCAACAACATCCAGACGATCCGCCGGAGGATGGCGGCGGAGTTCGGATGCGAGCCCGAGGAGTTAGCGCTCACCCGCGGGGCCAGCGAATCCCTCCAAATCGTCCAGAACGGGATCGACCTTGAGGCCGGCGACGAGGTCATCACGACGGAGCAGGATTATCCCCGCATGCTGACGACCTGGGACCAGCGGATGCGGCGCGAGGGGATTAAGGTCACGCGCCTTCAGTTCCCCGTGCCGACGACCCAGGATGACCTATACCGGCGGTTCGAGAACGCCATCACACCGAAAACGAAAGTCTTCCATTTCTGCCATATCACCAATCTAACGGCCCAGATGTTCCCCGTCCAGCGGCTCTCCCGGCTGGCTCGTTCCAAAGGAATCATAACGATCGTCGACGGGGCGCACGCATTGGGACAGTTCCCGTTTAAGCTGCGGGACCTCGAATGTGACGCCTACGGCGTCAGCCTGCACAAGTGGCTCCTGGCGCCGATCGGCAACGGCTGTTTGTACGTGCGCCGGGAGATGATCCCGCGATTTTGGCCCCTCCAGGCGGCGCCTGAACAGCAAGACAACGATATCCGCAAGTTCGAGGCCATCGGGACTCACCCCTGGGCCATCCGGGCGGCACTCGGCGAAGCTCTGGCCTACCATCAGGCCGTCGGGGCCGAGCGCAAGGCGGCGCGGCTTCGCTACCTGACTCTGCGCTGGGCCAACGCCCTCAAGGTCCATCCGCGCATCAAGATCCTGTCCAACCTCGGGGAGCCGGCCGAAACCTGGGCGGTGGCCGCGGTCAACATTGAGGGGATCGACGTCCGAGACTTGGCCCGGTTCTTGATGGACGAGTATCGGATCATCGTGGTCCCGCTCGTCGGGGGAGCCCCGCCCAACGCGGTGTTCGATTATCAAGCCATCAGGGTATCGCCGAACATCTATACGACGCTCGAGGAGATCGATACCTTTGTGGAGGGCATGGAAGCCGCACTCAAGAACGGCGTTCCTTCCGCGGATCCCGGGGCCCTCGGCAGCATGGAAGGAGGATTCCTATGAAGACCTTGGCTGCTTTGGCCGTTGGGGCACTTTCCGTCGCCCTCATCGCCAGCGGAACCGTGGCCTTTGCCCAGGGCACTTTTAAGATCCCGTTCAAGTTCGAAGCGGGCGGAAAAAAATTTCCCCCGGGCGAATACCGGGTTGACCAGAAGGAAGAGGGACCGATTATCCTTCGGCAGGAATCAACCGGCAAGGATTTCCAAATCTCTTTCCTCACGAAGTTGGCGCAACCCGAGCCTCCCATCGAGGAGCCCCAGCTTGTCTTTGATATGGTGGGAAACTTCGAGCCTTCCTATACGGAATATGTGACAGACTATGTGCTGGCCGAGGTATGGCTGCCCGGGCAGGACGGCTTCCAGGTGCACACCTTGAAGGGAGCCCACAAGAACCAGACCGTCAAGGGCGAAATGGAGAAAAAATAGGCCGGGGCTACTGTTCTTCCAGAATGATGACGGAATATCCGTCGGCAAAGAGGCGTTGGGCCAATTTGCGAGCGGAGTTGCCATCGGAGGCCTTGAGCCGAACCCGGTAATAAACCTGGGTCGACGTCTTGAAAAGAGTGATATAAACTCCCGCGTAATTCCCCTTAAGTTTGCCAGCCAGATTCGAAGCATTATCCTTGGAAATGAACGATCCGACCTGCACGGACCAGCCCCGGCCCACCGATGCCGACGAGACGCGCCTCAGGATTTCGAGCCTGACCGGAATGGTCCCCGGGCCGATCATCCCCAGGACCCTGGCCGCCGCGTACGACAAATCGATGATCCGGTTGTCCACGAACGGGCCGCGATCGTTGATACGAACGGTGGCCGTCAGGCCGTTGTCGAGGTTGGTTACCATAACATACGTTCCAAAGGGCAGTGTCCGGTGGGCTGCGGTCATGTCGTACATGTCAAAGATTTCTTTATTCGACGTAAACTTCCCGTGAAATTCGGGTCCGTACCAGGAAGCCACACCCGTTTCAACGCCACTTCCGGGGTGATAGGGGGCTCGGGCGCATGAAGAGAGGACCGCTAAAAGGCAAAGAACGAGGGAGAATTTCTTAACCATCTTTTAAGGCCATCATGCCAAAGACCGGCGCCAAAATCAACCCGGCGTCAGCCCACGACCGACCGTAGAAAAATTACTCATATTTGATGCATCGGGATGGATTAATTCGGGCGGTTTTGAGGGTTTGGCGGCTGATCGTGAGGATCGCGACGCCCAAGGTCGCGGCCAAAGCCAGCACGAAGGCTGAACTGCCGAGGGAGATACGGTAGGCATAACCTCGCAGCCATCGCTCCGAGATGACGTAGGCGATGGGTGAGGCGATCAGGTTGGCCAGCAATACCCAGCGGAGAAATTCCTTGGCCAGCATCCAGGCGACTCCCGCGGAGGTCGCTCCCAGCGTTTTCCGGATCCCGATTTCCCGGGTCCTCTGTTCGGCCAGGAAGGAGGCCAACCCGAATAATCCGAGGCAGGCGATCGTGACAGCCAGGACCGCGGCCCATTGAAGAAGTGTCCTCATTCGCTGTTCAGACAGGAACATCCTTCCAAAATCTTCGTCGTAAAACCGGTATTCGAACGGATAATTTGGGAAGACGCGCTCCCATATCGACCGGACAGCGGCCAGGGAGGCGCCGACATTTTCCTTGGGCAGGCGGACGATAGCGTACCGGACATGTATGGGCGAGGTAAACAGGATCAACGGTTCGATTTTCTTCTGGACGGCCTGGAAATGGAAATCCTTCATCACCCCGATGATGACCCCTTCGGTGTCCAAGAATTTCAGCTTTTTTCCGGCCTGGTCGCTTCCGCCCATCAGGCGGCCCAGTTCCTCGTTGATCAGGAAGGCGTTCAGGGGGTTGGCGGCATAACCCTCCGGCGCCTCCCGGGCCATCGACCGGTTGATCAGGGCCTCATCGGCGAAATCTGCGGAGAATTTGTCCGAAAACGGCCGGCCTTGGATGATCTTAATCTCCATCGTCTCGATATAATGAGGATCGACCGCAGAATAGTAGATCGAGGGATTCAGTTCGGGAGGCTTTCCTTCCCATTCCGCACCGCTGACCCGGCTCCCGAACATCGTCGGCCTCTGGAATATCCCCGTGACTCCGGATACGTCGGCTTCCCGGATCACTTGTTCCCTAAAGAATTTGTAGCGATTCCGAGCCTCTCCCTGAAGAGTCAGGTAGATAAGTTGGTCCTTGTCATATCCAACGCTTTTGGACCTCAGGTAGTCCAATTGCTTCATGACGACAAGCGTCCCTACGAGAACAACGACGGCCAGGCCGAACTGGGTGACAATGAGGGCTTTGCGGACCAGACCGCTTCTCGCCCCCGCCCTCAAAGTCCCCTTAAGGACTCTGACGGGATGGAAAGACGAAAGGAACAACGCCGGATAGCTTCCGGATACGAGTCCCGCAATGGACGCGACTCCCAAAAAGGCGAGGAGGTATTCTATTTTCAGTAAAGATCGGATGGTCAAGGCCTTCCCAGCCAGGGCGTTAAACGAAGGCAGCAGAATCCCAACCAGGCCCAAGGCCACCATAAGGGCAATCCCGGAGACGAGGAGGGATTCACGGTAGAACTGTCCGATAAGATTCCTCCGGCTGGCGCCGACGACCTTCCGCAATCCGACTTCCAGGGCCCGTTTCGAGGACCGGGCCGTGGAGAGATTCATGAAATTGATGCAGGCGACGAGCAGGATTGCGGCCGCCAGTCCGCTGAACAGGTAGACGGTTTGGATTTTTTGCGATGTTTGGCCGGGCTGGGCGGAGGCGTACAAATTGATCGCGGTCAAA
Source organism: uncultured Eubacteriales bacterium (assembly GCA_964544265.1). Lineage (GTDB taxonomy): Bacteria > Acidobacteriota > Aminicenantia > Aminicenantales > Saccharicenantaceae > JALHVH01. Next base: position 48,526 of record CAZJBD010000003.1, on the reverse strand, counting down.
GGGATCAACTCCGGCTCCGGGGCAGAGGAAGGCATTTGGGTCCGATATAATCTGGAAATTTTTTCCTTGACCGCTTTTGCCTGATCCCGACCCCCCAGCTCCGCCCAAGTCGTGACGTTGACGCTTTCCCAGCGGTCGATGTACCAGCCGAATTCCCTCATAAACTCCACGGGGACGAGCGAATCATACCGAAGGGTGGAATTCGCCGGGACGTCCTTCGTAACCCCGGAGATTGTGAAATCAAACTGCCCGTCCATGGTCACGGTCCTGCCCATCGGATTTTCGCTTCCGAAATACTTTTTGGCCAAAGTTTCTGTCATGATCAAGGAATGAGGCTGACTCAACGCCGACTCGGGGTCCCCCCGCAGGAGGGGAAAAGAAAAGATCTGAAGAAAGGACGGGTCCACGGCCTGTATGGAGCTTTCATAAAAGGTTTTCTCTCCGGCCCGCAGGACCACTGTTCCGAGCGATGCCTGGCGGGCAGTCTTCCTGACCTCCGGAATATCCTTCTCGATGGCCGGCCCCAGGGGGTAGGGCGTCAGTGCGCTCCGAACCGTGGGCCAGTTAGCGTCCACCCTAAAAATGGCCGCCGCCTTTTCGTGAAAGAGATCGAAGCTCCGTTCATCCTGGACCCATAGGACAAGAAACAGGCAGGCGGCCATTCCCATGGCCAGGCCGAAGATGTTGATAAAAGAAAATCCCTTGGACTTGGCCAGATTCCGGCTGGCCATCCTGATGGAATTACGGATCATAAAAAGTCCTCCTCGTACGGAATCAAAGATTAGCGGGCCGAAAGTAACTGCGAGCCGAATCGAATGAAAGAGGGCCGCAATCAAGGGGCCCTTTTCCCGCTGATCGCTGGACCGCTGGAATTCGAGGTCTTCGCAGATCGAAGAGGCCATTTCTTCATCCACAAGCAGGGACAAAAGCCCCTTGCGGACGAAGACGGTTTTTCGGTCCGGCATGTTATTCCCCGCCGGCTTCGTTTTGCAGTACGGGAACGCCGGCCCAAAGATCGCGAGTCATCGCCTGGATAGCGCACAACTCATCCTTTCCGCGGGGAGTCAGCGTATAGTAGATTCGCGGACGCCCTCCGCATTCCCCCTGTCCTTTGGCCGTGCGGGCGGCGACGTACCCATTCTTCTTTAGCCTGTTGAGAGGGGCATAGATCGCGCCCGAAAGCCATCCGACGCCCGTATCTTTCTCGACCTGCTCCCGGATCGAAATACCATAGGCATTGTCCCGGAGCTTCCAAATGGCCAAGAGCAGAATTTCTTCGATTCGAGTGAGATATTTCATCTCGATCACCTCTCCTTGTAAAAAACGGGCTTGATGCCTTCCCACCCGTAGGCCCCGGCCACCGCCATCGTAAGTTCCTCAACTAAAGTGGACGCGCTGTCTGAATTTATCATCAAGGCGAATCCATACCCCCCTTCGGGGTGGCCGAGGTAGCGGGCCGAAAACCCTATGTTCCCTCCGTCATGATTGAAGTAAACAGCGTCGCCGAAACGCGGGAGATCGCACCCGAGTCCTTTGTCAAAAACGCCGGACCCCTTGGGGACGTTCTTTTGGGGAGAGATCATGGCCCGGGCCATTTCGAGGGAGAGGATGGACCCGGGATCCCCTCTGAGGGCCCGTTGAATGGCGATGATGAAGCGGGCCAAATCAGAGGATGTCGTCCAGAGTTCGCAACAACCAGAACCCTTATCCAGAAAGGCATACCCCTTGAAGCTGGTGACGTTTCCCGAGTCATCCACAGAGTGACCCATGGAAGTCTGCCCCTTCAGAGAATCCTCGCAGGGTGGGCAGAAGGTGCTGCGGGTCATTCCGGCCGGCGCGAACACGAACTCGGCCGCAAGTTCAGGGTAGGGGCGGCCCATAACATCCTCCAGGAGACACTGGAGGACGGTGTACCCCCCTCCCGAATACCGAATCTCGGTGCCGGGGACCCGATCGACTCGAACAGGAGCGTTGTTGGCCGGAGGAAGGCCGTCCAGCAGCTGCAGGATGGTTGGCACGGCCTCCCCTTCGGCATACCCGCGGAATCCCCGCACAGTCAGGCCGGCCGTATGGGATAGCAACCGGCGCAGGGTTACCTTTTCAACCCTAGTGAATTCGTTTTCCGGCACTTTCCAGCGCTTGAGGTAGCCATTCACGTCTTTGTCCAGATCCAGGATTCCGTCCTGAACGAGACGAAGCGCGATAACCGCACTGATGCTCTTCGTGATGGAGGCGACCTGGAAAAGGGTATCTTCCGTAACCAGGGCCCCGGTCCGGGAAGCCCGGACGCCATATCCCTTCGCCCATTGCAGCTCGAAGTCCTTGACCACGGCAATGCTCAGTCCAGGCACTTTAAGGGATTTCATCCGTTCCTGGAGGTTCATGGGCGATGGCGCACCAATCTGAATCTTGCGTAGAAGGCCGTTTTCGACCTTTCGAATCATTTCCTGTTGCGTGTCTGAGGGCAAGAGATGCGGGGCAACGAATATGGCCAATGCGACGCCAATAATGATCCGTTTTTTCGTCATTGATGCCTCCTTGGATAACGTTTATTTTCATTCATAGTATTCGTTTCTTAGTATTCATTTATTAAAGACCGAGGTTGCCAAGAAAAGGTTGCCAAATTTTTGCTTTTGACCTGCTAAAGGCAGAAAATCGGGTAGGAATTCGGATCCCAGAAGAAGGCAGAGCCGAAACGATCGGGCCTACTTCCGAAAGAGCGCTTGTTGCTTTTCGTTCTTTATCATGACGGCCGCCAAGTTGTCGTCAGGGTTCCGGTCGATGAGGAGATGGAAGGGATCGATCCCGGCCCGCGCCGGGACGGAATCCACGATGAACTCCAGGACCTGGGGACCGGGCTCGACCGGGCGCCGTCCTCGATAAAGAATCTTCCCCCCTTCGCCGAAAACGGCGAACTCCAGCTCGTTCAGAAACGGCGCGGACGTCTCCTTGCCGCTTTCGTCCGAACGGCTTTTTACGGCCTCAACCCTCAAGGTGACTTTGTATCTTCCGCCCTCGATTTCCTCCGCCTCAGCGCCCAGGGCCCGATTGTCGTAAAGAATGATCTTCTCGATCGTCTCCCGGATCGCGTCCCGGGTGGCTTCCGGCGCCGCCTTCAACAATTCGTCGATAAACTCTTCAGCGATCGGAAAGGGGACCGTTCGGAGGGCCGCTTTCTCGAAAAACGACCGAACGGCCCCGTTCAGCGCTTCCTCGCCCATGATCTCCCGCAGGGCGTTCATGACGACCATCCCCTTGTCGTAGTGGACATAAGAGGTTTCGAAGTTCGTCCGGGCCAGCGGTTTTTCTGCCGACGATTCCCTGGCCCGACCCCGCAGATAACGGTCGATCCTCGTATTCATGTAATCGGCCAGCGTCGCCTCGCTATACCCGCCGCGGAGGACCATCAAGGCGGAATGCTGGGCCAATGTTTCGCAGATGAAGAATTCACCCTCGACCCCGGCGCCGATCATTTGCATTCCCCACCACTGGTGGGCGATTTCATGGGCGATGACCCGGACCAATTCCTCTACGCCGGGTCCCCTATGCCTGGCGATAAAGCCGTAGCCCTCAGAGACGGGAACGACTCCGGGGAAGGCCTCGGCGGAAAGCTCGTATCTGGGGAACTCGACGATACGGACCGCATCGAAGGGGTAGGGGCCGAACTTTTCCGAAAACACCCGGAGCGACGTTTTGGCCGTCTCGATCATGCGCGCGACATTAAAGTCATGCCCAGGATGATAATAGATTTCGATCGCGACCTTTCCCCAGCGGTCTTTTCGGACTACATAGGAAGCCGATAAGAACGGCAGGTACTTGAGGATTCGATCCCGGGCTTCATACCTGAAATAGCGCCGCCCGTCCTTCTCCCAGGTTTCGACGAGGTCTCCGGACGTCAAAGCAATTTGATCTTTGCTCGTGCTCAAGACCGCCTGGAACCGGATCCAATCCAAGTCCGGACCGATGATCGTTGACATTTGCGCTCCCGGCTCGTCGGCAGCCGGAAGCCTGCGGCGAGGCGCAAGCCCCTGCCTTTTTCGGGCCGAGTTGCCCTCGAGTTCTCCGAACCGGCTGTAGCCGAGCGAGGGGAGCAGGTGCCGATTATCCAGGAACGTCCCGTTCCGAACCAGGCCGGTGTTGACTCCGTGGTCCTTGAAGCCTTTCTCCACGACTTCGAGGTCGAACGCAATCCGCACCGGTTCTCCCGGTCCGATCGGCTCGGCCAGCTTCAGAATCCTAACGCCCTGAAGAGAAGGCTCCACACGGACGACAGCCGGACGGCCGAGGTCGAGCCCTTTGACCCGTGCATTGCGCGGCGTCTGCACGAAGACCTCCTCAATCGGGCCATCCGTTTTGTTGGCAAAGGTCATGACGCCGCGCGAGACAACCCGGCGTTCCTCGGGATAGAGATCCACGTTCCAGGAGAGGTCGGTCGCCCGCGGCTGCGGCTGGTGCTCGTAGGCTTTGAATGTTTTTTCATAATCCGCCGAACGTCTCTCTTCCCAGGCCGCAGACTCAAACCGGTTGAGCACGGTCGTGTTGTAGACGATCCATCCGCCGAAGACCGCGCAGCCGATTGCTCCTGCGCCCACGGCTGCCCGTTTCAGAGGCGTCCACCTCGACCGAATGTCTCGGAGGCGGGATTTCAATCCTGCGTCCTCTCCCCGGGCATAAAAGAGGAGGGCCGCTACGATGACCAGGACGGCCGCAAACAGCCAATAGAGGTTGTAGAAAAAGATGGCTCTGGCGAACGGTCCATAGCCGTTCAGGTCGGAATAGATATAGGGCGGCGTCAGGCCGAATGTCCAGAGCCGGTGTTCCAGCCCAATAATGGCCGGCAAGTCGTCCGTAAACAGCAGCACGATGAGGTATCCCAAGGCGCGATTGCCGGCCACGACCTGGGCGAACAACGCGAAGATCGCGATGAGGGAGAAATAGACGAATCGCACGCCGAAGAGCTCGGTCAGGTAGAGTCCGGGTTGGAATCGGGTCCAGCCCTGGATAACCTGGACGACCATGCCGTTCGCCATGGCTATGGCGATGATAACGCCCGTCACGGCGACGAGGGCTGCGGCTTTCCCTAAAAAGAAGACGCCTTCGGGGACCGGTGCGGCATCGAGGAGGGCGTTGACCTTGCGGGCCCTATCTCGCCGGATTAGCTCGCCCGAGCAGAAAAGGATCACCAGGAGAAGGGCTGGATGGAGCATGGCGAATCCCGTATCGAGGACCTGGGAGGTGAGCGGATAGGCGGTCGTCTCGCGGACGAGCCCGATGTTGCGGAAGCTTACGATAAACTGCAGGATCGAGATGAGAAGAAGGATAACCAGGAAGGCCGTACTCCGGACAATGCCCCCGAACTCGAAGGCCGCACCGGCGAGCGTCTGCCGGATCCGGGTTAAAAAATCGAAACGGAGGACGACCGGAACGACCTCATCCCGGACGACTTCATCGTCAGCCCTGTCGAGAGAGCGTTCTTCGCGAGCGCCTCTAGACTCTTCGATCTCGCGGAACTGGAACCGGTGCCAGAGAACGGCCAGGATCAATACGGCGGCGGCCGACCAGATCAGCCGGTTAAGAAGGTACGGCCCCGACAGAGAAACCAGCCGTTCGTTCCGCTCGGCCAGGCTCCACATTCCATAGATATTCCTGGCGGCGAACTCACCGAAGGGATCGATGAGCGCACCGGCCAGCCGGGTTCCCGTCCTCATAGCCAACGTGCCTCCCATGAGATGGAGGACCATGATTGCGACGCCGCCCGCATAGACGGGAAGCATTCTTCTAGTGAGCAGGGCTAGGGTAAAAAAGAGCGCGCCCATGATGAGGAGCGTCGGCAAGAGGCCGGCGAGATAGGGGAGGAGGTAGGCGGCCGGCCGAGCCGGTCCGTTCGTAGCTGATTTAAAGAGCGGCGCCGCGCCTCCCAGCCATGCCCCGAGTCCTGTCCCGGCGAATATCGCTGTCGCCGCGGTAAAAGCGGCCGCGAACCGTCCGGCCAGGTATTCGGTCTTTCGGATGGGATAGGAAAAGACCAGGCCCTGGGTTCGGTCCCGGAAATCTCGGAGCCCGGCCTGGCCGAAGACGGCGCTGGAGATGAGCGTTCCCGCATAGCCCATGATGTTAATCAGGAAGTGGAGGACGTAGGGAGCACTCGTATCGGTGATACCGGAAGAAAGGCCGCTCATCAATTTGATCGGCCCGCTCCCTCGGACGATGGCCATATATCCGATGATGAGGAAGAGGACGAAAAAGAGGGCCGTCGAAATTCGCCGCGCCCGGAGCCTGAATTCGAATGAAAAAATGCGATAAAACATCGGAAGTCTCCTTTCGGACCTCAGGAGGCTGGGCGCTCGGCCACGCCTTTGACCGCAGCGAAATAGACGTGCTCAAGGTCCGCTTCGGCCGGCTCGAAGCCCTCGGGCCTTTGATCGGAAAGGACCTCGATCTCCAGGTTTCCGGCGAACATCCGGCTGACCAGGATGTTGAAGCGGCCGTCGAAATCGGCCGCTTCCTCCCTGCGGATGATCCTGCGCCAGATCCTGCCGGAAAAACGATGGATGGCGTCTTCGGTTCGGCCGGCCAGAAGGATTCGCCCCTTGTGCAACACGGCCATCCGACTGCAGAGCTGCCGGACGTCGTCCACGATATGGGTCGAGAGGATGACGATCCGGTCCGCGCTGATCTCGCTCAAGATGTTATGGAAGCGAAGCCGCTCCTCGGGGTCGAGGCCGGCGGTCGGCTCGTCCACGATGAGGAGGCGGGGCGATCCCAGGAGCGCCTGGGCGATCCCGAAGCGCTGCTTCATGCCGCCTGAAAAACTGCCCAGCTTCCGCCGGCGGACGTCTTGGAGGTTGGTCAGGTGGAGGATCGAGCGGACCTCTTCGCGACGGGCCCGACGATCCGAGAGGCCTTTGAGCATGGCAATGTGATCCAGCATCCGCTCAGCCGTGACTTCGGGATGGACGCCGAAATCCTGGGGTAGATAACCAAGGATTTTTCGGACGTCGAGCTTGCGGCGAAGGACGTCCAGGCCGTCCAGGGAGACAGCTCCTGCGTCTGGCGACTGGAGGGTGGCGATGATGCGCATGAGAGTCGTCTTCCCGGCGCCGTTGGGCCCCAGCAAACCGAACATTCCATCGCCGAGCGTGAGGCCGACCTCCCGCAGGGCCTGGACACCGTTCGGGTAGGTCTTGGAAAGATTATTGATGCTTAGCTCCATATCATTCTCCTTTACTTCGTCCCTCGCAAGGGGAGGACGCGCATACGGGACACTCTTCTTAACGAAAAAAAGCAGCGAGTTATATGAGGAACCGGTGCTAATCTTAAAAAATGAGACCAGTTTACTAGCGGCCTTTGGCCTAATTTGAACCCGTTTCCCGTCTTGACGGGCGATTTCGACAGCCGTAAGATGGGGGACGAAGCGGACGAATTCATGATCGATCATCTGAAGCTGCTGGGCCTGGTCATCAACCTTGTCATCGGCGCCCGCGTGGCCTTCCACATCTTTCAGAAAGCCCGGTCGACAGCGGTTGAGTTCCTCAAACCCCTTGCCCTTCACGTCATTTTGATGAACGTCGCTATCTGGCTGCTTTTCCTCAACAGGTACTCGGCACTCAATTTGCCGCCCGCATGGAAAACGCCGCCATGGGAACTCCTCGACGACGTCTGGATGATTCTCGCCTATATCATCTGCGCCGGCATGGTCCTCGCAGTTTTATGGGTCGTGTCCGGGATCCTGGAGAGGCCCGCCTCGCGGTTCCTGGTTAAATGCTACTTGGCCGGGGTGACGGTTTTGATCGCCGGCTATGGCATCAAATGGCTGGTTCCCGAAAAAGGATTCTTGTCAAAGGTCCATTACGAGGTTTACGACAGCTTCGCGGTGGTCTTTATAATTCTGGAAATCGTCCTGCTCGTGCGTCTCTGGCGCAAAAGCGCGGGCGTCGCCGATTCTGTCAGGGCCCGGCTGGGAAAATCGTTCGCGGCCTTCTACCTAGCCCGTTATCTGATCATTCCTCTATTCCTTCTGGTCCCCCCCGTCGTCCGGGCCTTCTTTTTTATTCTCTTTCTGAACGCAGTTCCCGTCGTTTGGCTCCGGATCTTTTTCCGGGCTTATGAGGAGCGCCTTGGGCTTGCGAAGGCCGGCCGGCCCGCCGTCGGAGCGGCCGATCTCGATACGGTTTGCCGGACGTTTGACGTCTCAAAACGCGAGCGGGACATTTTGGGTCTTATCCTGGCCGGGAAAAGCAACCGGGATATCGAACGGGAACTCTTCATTTCCTACCACACTGTCAAAAACCACGTCTATAACCTATTCCATAAGTTCGGAGTCAAGAACCGTTTCGAGCTGGCCCGCCTCGTCGAGAACCGCGCCCGGGAAGCAGGGGATAAGCCGGCCGGGAATTCCAATGATTGGCAAAAGGAGCTCGACCATGATCCGCATAAATAGACGGCTTCCGTCTCTCTTCGCCTTCGGCTTTCTCGTTCTTCCTCTTCTTCCGCGACCACAGGAATACAATTGGGCCAAGATCGATGAGGAGGCTTTTGAGAAGAACCAGCCAACCGAAAAGATCATGGATGTCATAGGCATTAAGGCCGGCATGTATGTCGGAGAAGTGGGCGCGGGAGGCGGCCGAGTGGCCGTCAAGGTCGCCCGCAGGGTTGGAGACGCGGGGCGGGTTTTCGCCAACGACATCAGCGAATCCGCCCTAGCCTATATGCGAGAGCGCTGCGTCCGGGAGAAAATCCAGAATATGGAAGTCATCCAGGGAACCTTGACGGATCCCCGATTCCCGCCAGGGAAACTCGATGCGGTCTACCTCACCTTCACTTACCGCCATCTCGGCAGACCGGTCGACATCTTCAGGAACATTGCCCCCGCCCTGAAGCCCGGCGGCGTCCTGGCGGTCATCGAATCGAAGAGTTACAACCGGGAGTCTGCGAAGAACGAGATCATAAAAAACGCCGGCCTCGCCGGATACACGCTGGCCAAGCTCGAGACCTTTCTCCCCGAAGACGATATCTATATTTTTAAAGTCAAAAATAAAAACATATCCCCTTTCCCGCCGCCCGAGGGAATTCACGAAGCGGCAAAAAAGGGAGATATCCCGGCTCTCAAGACAATCCTCGACCGGAATCCGGAACAGATAAACGCACCCGGCGAATACGGCCGCTCGCCTCTCGAAGAAGCCCTCTGGGCAAAGCAGGGCGAAGCGGCCAGATTTCTCGTCGAAGCCGGGGCGGACGTAAACTGGAAGGACGCAGAGGGCATCTCTCCATTGGCGATTGCCTGCGTCGGGGGGGACCTGACGACGGCAGCTCTGCTCATCGACCATAAGGCATTAATTGATGGTGCGGACTCCATTCTGGGATATACCCCCCTCCACGTCGCGGCCCTAGGAGGTCACGCCGCCGTCGTCCGGCTTCTGGTCGATAAAGGCGCCCGGCTGGATCCGCGCTCGACAAATGGAAGGACGCCCCTGGCCATGGCCGTTGAAAACGGAAAGCGGGAGTGCGTGGAAGCCCTTCTTGGGCGCGGGGCGGCCGCCGAAACATTGGACGATATGGGTTGCACCCCCCTCCATCGGGCTGTCCTGGCAGCCGACCAAGAGATCGTCAAACTCCTGCTCGCCAAAAAGGTCGACGCCCGCGTCCGTAACGTGTACGGAAACACTCCCCTCGATATTGCCGTCCGCCAGGGTTTGACTGAAATCGCCGACCTTCTGTCGCCGACCGGGAAGGCGCCGGCTGCGAAATTCCCCTCCCTAGCCGGGCCCTATCTCGACCAGACGCCGCCGGGTTTATCGCCCCGAATGTTCGCCCCGGGGATCGTTTCTACGGAAAAAGACGAACTCAATTCGGTCTTCACGCCGGACGGGAAAGAATTTTATTTCACGATCCGTGGCGGATCCGGCCAGTGGACCATTATGATGATGAAGCTCGAAAACGGGTTTTGGAGTTCGCCCCGGCCGGCTTCCTTTTCCGGCCGCTGGAGCGACGTCGATTTGTTTATAACCGCCGACGGTCGCCGGCTCTACTTCTGCTCCAACCGTCCTTTGGAAGGGCAAAGCGGCCCTCCGAAAGACTTCGACATCTGGATCGCGGAGCGTGCGGCCGAAGGATGGGCCGAGCCGACGAATCTGGGCGCACCGGTCAATTCCTCAACCGACGAATTCTACCCCTCATTAACCAAGGACGGGACGATTTACTTTCAATCCCGGAGGCCGGGCGGCCCGGGACTCCCCGACATTTGGCGGGCCCGCCCGGTCGAAGGACGCTTCGTTCAAGCGGAATGCCTGCCCCCGCCCGTAAACTCGACCGGTTTCGAGGGCGACACGCTCATCTCACCGGACGAGAGCTACCTAATCGTCTCCACCAGCCGCGATGAAAAGACGAGCCCGGCCGATCTTTTCCTCTCATTAAAGGGGCCGAACGGAACCTGGACTCCTCTCGTCAAGCTGGGGTCCGGCGTCTGTTCTCCAAAAAGCGGGGAGAACTGCCAGATGCTGTCGCCCGACGGCCGTTTCCTCTTTTTCACCCGGGGAGGCGACATCTATTGGGTCGACGCCGCAGTCATCAAATCATACTAAGGAGGCATCATGCGAGCTCGACGGCTATTGACCAGATTCCTCATTCTTCTTTCGGCGGCGGCCGTTGCCGTCTTCTCCCTAGGCCCTTTCGCCCCCCAGGATAAGCCAGACCTGGGTATGATGAATAGGATCCGCTACGAGGGATTGCAGCACAGTCAAGTCGGTAAGCTGGCCGCCTTCCTTTCCGACGTCATCGGGCCCCGCCCAACCGGCTCGCCGGAGATCGACCGGGCTAACAGATGGGCGGCCGCAAAAATGCAGGAATGGGGCATGAAGAATGTCGCCCTCGAGCCCTACGACGATTTCGGAGTCGGCTGGGTTCTCCGTTACGTCTCCGCCCACCTCATCGAGCCGCATTACGCGCCCCTCATCGCTATCTCGGTTGAATGGGGATCGAGCACTGCAGGAAAGATCAGCGGACAGCCGATTTATGTCGATATCCGGTCGAAGGACGACTTCCCCAAATACCAGGGCAAGCTGGGAGGCAGGATCATCCTTCATGAGCCGCCGAAACCCGTGCCGACTCAGTTCACGCCAGACGCCAAGCGCCACGACGCCGTGAGCCTAACCGCCCTTGCCGAAACGCCCGTTCGGGCCGCGAGGCCTCCCGACCCGGATTACGTCCGCGGTTTCGCCGATGAGCTTGAGGACTTTTTCCGTTCCGAGGGCGTCGGGGTTCTGGTGTCCTCGAGCGGAGCCGTCCGGCGCGAATACGGAACGGTTACGGCCCGGGGCGTCCGCCAGGCCCGCGATCCGAAGCGGCCCCGTCCCTTGCCAGAGATCATCCTTGCCGCCGAGCACTACAACCGCGTCTACCGGATCATCGAGGAATTCAAGGAGCCGGCCAAGATGGAGGTCGAGGTTCGGACAGAATTCTTCGACAAGGACCTTCGCGGCTATAACGTCGTGGGCGAGATCCCGGGCAACGACAAGGCCGACGAGGTCGTCATGCTTGGCGGCCACATCGATTCCTGGAGCCCGGGTACGGGGGCGGCGGACGACGCAGCCGGCTGTGCCGTTTCGCTCGAGGCGGTGCGCATCCTCCGGGCGTTAGGGATTAAACCTCGCCGAACCGTCCGAGTCGTCCTCTGGAGCGCCGAGGAGAAGGGATGGGTCGGATCCAGAGCCTATGTCGAAAAGCACTTTGGCGATCCGGCCAAGATGAGCCTCAAGCCCGAACACGCCAAACTGGCGGGTTACTTCAACTTCGATAACGGCAGCGGCAGGATTCGGGGGATCTACGCCCAGACGAACGTCGCCGTAAAGCCCATCTTCGAGGAGTGGTTGAAACCGTTCCACGACCTGGGGGCGACAGAAGTCGTCATGCGCGATACAGGGGGGTCGGACCATGGCGCCCTCGACTATATCGGGCTGCCGGCCTTCCAGTTCATCCAAGACCCGCTTGACTATGGCACCCGCGTTCACCACACGAATATGGACGTCTTCGACCACCTGATCGTCGAGGACCTGATGCAGGCGGCAGTGGTCATGGCCGCTTTCGTCTACAACACGGCTATGCGCGACGAGATGCTTCCCCGCAAGCCCCTGCCGGACCCGATGCACTATCCAGTCCGCCGATAGCGAAATTGAAATTCACAGGGGCCATCACAGACAGCCCAGAAGTTTTTTCTTAAGGAATGTGAAAGTCTTTCGGGGATCGGATAAAACCGTGAAGAGCTTACGGTCTTCGGCAGTGATGGCTCCGAACTTCACCAGCGCGTCAAAATCGATGATCTTTTTCCAGTAGTTCTCACCGTAGAGGACAAGGATCATCTCTTTCCTTGAGATCTTGCTGGTCTGGACGAGGGTGAGGATCTCAAAAAACTCATCGAGGGTGCCGAATCCGCCGGGAAAGGCCACCACGGCCTTGGCCTTGTAGACGAGCCAGAACTTCCTCATGAAAAAATAATGGAAGGCGAACGACAGCTCCGGGCTGATAAAGGGATTAAGGTCTTGAGGCTGGGGCAGAGAGATGTTCATGCCTATCGTCTTGCCGCCGGCCCGCTGGGCTCCCCGGTTGGCTGCTTCCATGATGCCCGGGCCGCCGCCCGTGCAGACGACGAAATTCTTGCCTTTGGGCTTGAGCGGGATGGCCCATTTTGCCAGAAGATAAGCCAGTTCCTCAGCCTCCCAGTAATATCTCGTGAAGACGGTATCGGCATGGCTCGGGTTGGCCCGGGATGAACCCAGAAAGAGGACGGTGCTGTTGACCTTAGCCTTGTCCAGCCGGGCCATGGGTCCCAGGTATTCGCTCAGAATCCGGAGAGTCCGGCCTTCGAGCGAGTCCAGAAATTCGACGTCTTTGTACGGGGATTCAGGGAGTTCGACTTTGGTCATGAAACCTCTTTTTTAAATTTTAATATTAGCATAAACGGACGACCCTCTCAAGGTCCTCCAGAATTCCAGGGACACGATACCAATTCCAGAGGATTGGTTCATGTCCCGGAATTCCGACCCGCCTCATACTTGCAATTTCGGCGGCCCGGCCGGTTTTTTGACTTGGCCCCGGCCGTATGCTATCAATAAGGCCTGAACAGGAAGGCAGATCGATGAATCCAGCGCTCGAGAACCTGGCCGCAATGGAGTATCCCGGAAGGGTCATCATCCTGGGACAAAGCCGGGATGGAAAAGCCGTCGTCGTCTATGCTATCACCGGCCGCTCGCCTTCGAGCCAAGCACGAAAGCTCGAATGGAGCGAGGAGGGAGTCTGGGTCCGTCCTACAGACGAAGCGACCCTAAAAAAGGGCCGTATCGACCTCCTTGTTTATCCGGCCATGTTTTTTTCCCCAGACGGAGTCGCGGTATCGAACGGCAAGCAAACGACCGACATCGGGCGGGCGTTGAGGAGGGCCTCGAATCCTCTCTCGCTCCTTTCCTCCTCGCTAAAGGCCTGGGAATACGAACCTGACGCCCCCATCTTTACGCCCCGGATCAGCGGCTGCGTCCTGCCGGGCCCCAAGGCCGCGTTGAACATCATCAAGAGGGGAACCCGCGGCGCCTCGGTTCATAATTCTTTTAAAGTCATGCCCCTCCCCGGAAGGGGAAAGATGATTTCGACCTATGACGGCGTTAATAAGGACCCCTTGCGGTCTTTCAGCGGCAAGCCTCTTAACGTGAGTATCGATGGAGCGGAATCCTCCCAGATAGCCGAGGCCGTCTATGAATCCCTGAAACCGTCCGGCGCCTGTCCAGACTTCCGGGTCGCCGTGGCCTGCCTTTGCTCCGGCGACATCGCCGGAAACCAATATGAGGTTTCCATCATCAACCGTTGCGAAAGGACCTGAGGACTCATGGATAATAAAGAAAAGACTTCCAGGACCCAGTATTCGACCAAGGTCAAGGAGGATTTCCCAGACATTCTGGACTTTGGGGCGACCCGCTTCAGCAAAAAAACCGCCATGCGCTATGGAGAAAATCCCGGCACCCCGGCCGCTTTTTACCGGGAGGAAGGGGCGTCGGGCCCCAATATGGCCAATTTCAAAGTTCTCCAGGAGGGAACAAAGGGCCTGAGTTATATCAACGTCGGCGACATGGACCTGGGACAGAGGCTATTGAACAAGCTCCATCAGGTCTTCCTGGGCAGGCCGACCTGCGTCATCGTCAAGCATGAGATGCCGAGCAGTGTCGCCATGGGGGAAGGAGCCGTGGACACCTTCGAGAAGGCTTGGAAATGCGATCCGCTTTCGAACTTCGGCAGCGTCGACGTGTTCAACTATGCAATCACGGAGCCGCTGGCCCGCCTCCTTGCCGAAAGCCCGCGCAATATCGAGGTCGTCTATGCCCCGGAAATTGAGTCCGGGGCGCTCGAGGTCTTGGCGATCCGCAAGGTCCTCAGGGTCGTCAGGATGGGCTCCCCGCCAGGCGTTCCGGCCGAAGACAACGGGCTCGAATTCAAGCGGGTGGCCGGCGGGATTCTGGTCCAGAGACGGTTTAGCTCGAAGATCATCTCTCCGGAGACCGTCGATGCTGTTTCCGCCCGAAAGCCCACCGAAGAAGAAGTCCGGGCGGCCCTGTTCAACTGGACCGTGGCCTGCTTCACCAGGTCGAATGCCGTCATTATCGGCAAGTCCGATAAAACGCACGGGATCGGGTCCGGCCAGCGGAGCCGGATCGATTCGGCCGAAAACGCCATCCGTCTCTCGCGGCGCGGCTATGGCCCCGAAGGATGCGTCCTGGCTTCGGACGCTTTCATGCCTTTCCCCGACGTTGTCGAGCTCGCCGCCGATCATGGGATCACGGCCATCATCTATCCCCTCGGTTCCATCAAGGACCAGGAGGTCATCGACAAGGCCGACGCACGCGGCTTGGCCATGATCGTGACCAGGAGGCCTGGAGAAGTTGACTGCGAGCGCTGTTTTCTTCACAGATAGGACGAGGGACGGGTATGACGATGGGATTAAAGAAATACAGGGAGAAGCGGGATTTCACGAAGACGCCCGAGCCTTCGACCGGAAAGAAAGGATCGGATGAGGGCCTGATATATGTCATTCAGAAGCATGACGCCTCGCGTCTTCACTTTGACCTGAGGCTCGAAGAGAAGGGTGTTCTGAAGAGCTGGGCGATCCCCAAAACGCCTCCCTTGAACGAAGGAGAGAAAAGGCTCGCAGTCGAGACCGAAGATCATCCCCTCGACTACGCCGAATTTGAGGGGACTATCCCCGAAGGCGAGTACGGGGCGGGCACGGTTGAGATTTGGGACAAGGGAACGTATGAGGCGGTCGAAATAGCGGCCCAAAAGAGAATCGTCGATATTCACGGACAAAAGCTTTCGGGCCGCTACGCCCTCATCAAACTCAAGCCGCGGGGAAAAGAGAAGGACGCCAACTGGCTTTTCTTCAAAACGAAATAAACGCACTGTTCAAACCTGTCAATAGGATTTTAGCTTCTGACTTACAGCTTATGGGCAATCTTGGGCGACTCCGTTTTCTTGACAGGAGTCCAAGATTGAGGGATAAATAGCGCTTGCGGCTGCTGGATAATGCAAGGAGCAGAGATGGCCAACCTGGATACGAAACGGGAAATTCTGATCTCATCTGTCATCATAATTTTAGCCTTCATGATCATGCCCGCCCATACACTTGCGACGGCACAGGAAAAGCTCCAGGACAAGCCGTATCTCGACACCGTCGGAAAGCTGGCCGGGATGGGACTCCAGGATGAAGGCGCTTACGAGATCCTTCGAAAGATCGTATCGGTCGGCCCACGCTTGACTGGGTCGGCGGGGGCTGCGGCAGGCATCGAGATCGTTCGGCAGATCATGCAGGACCTTAGCTTCGATGACGTCCACCCCGAACCTATTACTGTCAATCGCTGGCTGCGGGGAGATACGGAAAAAGCCCAGATCATCGGTTCCGCGCTTGTCGGCAGCGTTCCTCTCACGATCTGCGCCCTCGGCGGGAGCGTCGGCACGCCAGAGTTGGGCGTCACGGCCCCCGTCGTCGAGGTCAGGTCTTTCGAGGAACTCAAGGCGCTCGGCGAGAACGTCCGGGACCGGGTCGTCTTTTTCAACCTCCCCATGGACCGGACCCCTGTCCAGACGTTCCGGGCCTATGGCGCCCCCGCCGAACAGAGGGTTCGCGGGGCTTCGGAAGCGGCAAAACTCGGAGCCCTTGCCGTTCTCGTTCGGTCGGTGACCCTCCGGATCGATAAATTCCCTCATGCTGGACTCGTTACCTACGACCCGCAGGCGCCCAAGGTGCCGGCCGCGGCCATCAGCACAGCCGACGCCGAGTTTCTGAGTTCGCTCCTAAAAAAAGAACAGGAAGTCCGCATTCATCTGGAGTTGAGTTGTCGGAACCTTGCCCCCGTTCCTTCTGCTAATATCGTCGGTGAACTCCGCGGATCGGATCTCCCCGGCGAGATCATCCTCGTCGGCGGTCACCTGGACAGTTGGGACCTGGCCGTGGGCGCCCACGATGACGGGGCGGGCTGTGCGGACGCAGTCGAGGCCTTGAGGCTTATCAAGGCCGCCGGGCTCAAACCTCGCCGAACGATCAGGGCCGTTATGTTCATGGACGAGGAATTCGGCGGAACGGGCGGCCGCTTCTATGCCGCGGACGAACGTCGAAAGGGTGAAAGGCACCTGGCGGCCATCGAGTTGGACAGCGGCGGTTTCCTTCCGGTCGCGGTCGGGGGCGGGAAGCCGGAGGTTTTCGAAAAGCTCAAGAAGTGGGAATATGTTTTCCAGCCGCTCGGCATCATGATAATGAGGCCAGGCGGGGGAGGGGTGGACGTGGCTCCTCTAACCGCCCAAGGTACGGCACTCCTGGGCATCGGCCAGGATTCCCAACGCTACTTCGACGTCCATCACTCCGGACGAGATATCTTGGACAGCGTCCATCCCCGGGAGCTTGAATTGAATGCCATAGCATTGGCCATATATGCGTTTATCCTCGCCCAGGAGGGAATCTGAACCGTGTATCTTTCCCTCGTCTGGCACTTCCATCAGCCCATCTATAAGGACGCTTCGACCGGCGAATACATCCTGCCTTGGGTGAACTTCCACGCCACGAAAAATTATTATCAATTAGGAAAGCTCGTCCAAGAGACGGGATTTCCCTGCGCCTTCAACTTCGTTCCCTGCCTCCTCGAACAACTCATGGAATACGCAGCCGGCACAGCAAAGGACCCCTTCCAAAGGGCTCTGGAGAAGGACCCCAGGTCCCTTTCTCCAGCCGATGTCCAACTCCTCCGAAAGATCGTCCCGGACGGGAGCGACCCCGCTCGAGCTCAAGCGGAAGCTCTCCAAGCGATGTTCTCGCCCCTTCAAAAACCCGAAAAAGATAAGGCGGGGCTCCTGGCGCTTCAAAAAGAAATCCATAAGGACCTCGTTCCTCTATTCAAGAGGCTCAGGAAAAGCAGTCTCGTCGAGCTCTTTACATCGCCCTACTATCATCCGCTCCTGCCTCTCGTATTCGACAGCCATTGCCCGACGGATGAGAAGCTGCCCTCGAAGCGTTTCCGGCATCCGGAGGACGGGATGGTCCAGCTCAGGAAGGGACGGGAGTATTTTCGAAAAATATTCGGCTTCGATCCCGACGGGCTCTGGCCGTCGGAAGGGGGAATCAGCCGGGAAGTGGCGGCAGCCATTGCCGAGGCAGATTTCAGGTTCGCGTTCACGGACGAGAACGTCCTTTGGAAAAGCTTGAAAGAGCCTTACGACCGCCAGAAGCTTTATCGGCCGTATAAGGCCGAAAACCTTTCCTTATTCTTCAGAGACAGGGAGCTCGCCGACCTATTGAGCTTCGAATATAAGAAACTTCCGGCCGCGGAAGCGGTCACGGATTTCCTCCTCCGGCTCGAGGACAGGCGAAAAACATCTCCCGAGGATTCCATTTGTGTCGTCGTCCTGGACGGAGAGAATCCCTGGGAAGGCTATCCGGAGAACGGTGTCCCTTTCCTTAGGGAGTTCTTCGCGCGCCTCCTCAAGGCCGACGGGATAACACCCATTTTCCCCGGCGAATATCTGAAAAACCACCCACCGACCAGGGAACTCACTCTTGTCCCAGGCACATGGCTGGGCAATTTCTCGAAGTGGATCGGCGACCCGGCCAAGAACAAGGCTTGGGATGAACTCGCCGAAGTTCGGGACCAAAGCGGACCGAATGAAGAAATCTATGTCGCTGAAGGTTCGGACTGGTTCTGGTGGTACGGCGAACCTGATAAGGGAGAATTCGACGTCCTTTTCAAGGGCTATCTACGGGAAGCCCTGAGAAAAACCGGGGCCGAGGAGCGGACATGAACCCGCTCCGGCTCCTTTTTGCCGTCCACTGCCACCAGCCCGTGGGGAACTTCGACCACGTTTTCGATATGGCTTTCGACGACTGCTACGAACCTTTTTTGAACACGGTGGCCCGACATCCAGCCTTCAAGTTCGCCCTCCATTTTTCGGGTCCGCTCTGGGAGCACATGGAGAAACGCCGGAAGGCATGCCTGGCGCTGGTTATGAAGCTGGCCGGACGGGGCCAAGTCGAGCTCCTCGGCGGCGGTTTTTACGAACCGATCCTCTGCATCATCCCCGAGGAGGACAGGATCGGCCAGATCCGGATGATGAGCCGCTACATCGAGAGAAACTTCGGCATCACACCGAAGGGCGCCTGGCTGGCCGAGAGAGTCTGGGAACCGCACCTCCCGAAGTCCCTTTCCCGGGCCGGGATCGAATACACGCTCCTCGACGAGGAGCATTTCCATTACGCGGGAGTCAAGGACATCCACACATCTTATGCTACGGAGGATGAAGGGTTTCCGCTGAGGGTGTTTCCTATCGACAAGAAGCTCCGCTACCTCATTCCATTCAGGCCGCTCGACGAGATCGAAGCCTATTTGGAGGACATCCGGGGGAAGGGCGGGATCGCCATCCTCGGAGACGACGGCGAAAAATTCGGACTCTGGCCGGGCACGAAGTCATGGGTCTATGAGAAGGGCTGGCTCGAGAATTTTCTCCGGTTCATCGAAGAGAAAGAAATCAAGACCATGACCTTCTCAGAATACGCCGCGGAGCCTCCCGGCGGAAGAGTCTACTTGCCGCCCGCATCCTATGAAGAGATGATGGAGTGGGTCCTGGAACCTTCGGACCTCAAGACGTTCAAGATGCTCAAAAAGGGGAGCCCCGCCGAGGCACGACGTTTCCTCAGGGGCGGGTTTTTCAGGGACTTCTTCCTGAAATATCCGGAATCGAACCAACTTCACAAAAGGATGCTTCTCACCTCAAAAAAGGTCCGCGCCTCCGAAAGCGAATCCGCTTTGACCGAGCTCTACAAAGCCCAGGGCAACGACCCATTCTGGCACGGCGTCTTCGGGGGGCTCTACTTGCCGCATCTCCGTGAAGCTGCTTATCACCATCTTATCGAAGCCGAAAAAAGGATGCCGATTGAGACGGGTTGGCGCATGGAGGACTACGATCAGGACGGGCATCCGGAAGCCCTTCACTTCGGCGCCCGCTTCAACCTCATCGTCAAACCCTCCTTTGGAGGGGCAATCGTCGAGATCGATTATAAGCCCCTTTCGCGAAATCTTTCGGACGTCGTTTCTCGTCGGCCTGAAGCTTACCACGCCGGTGGGGAAGAAGGGAGCGGCGAGGGAAAGAGCATTCATGAGCTGCGGAAAAAACTTCCTCAGGGGGCCGAAGACCTTCTTCGCTACGACTGGCATCCGCGATATTCTTCGCTCGACCACTTCCTGCACCCGGCAACCCGTCCGGAGGATTTCCGGCGCGTCGATTTCGGCGAACAAGGGAATTTTATCAACCGGGAATATTCTTGTTCCATCGAGGGTTCGGCGCTCCGGCTGGAAAGAGATGGAGGCGTTTGGGTCGAGGATAATAAACGCTTGATTACCGTCCGCAAACGGATTACTCCGGCTTCCGGTGTCATAACCGTCGAATACGAAGTGGAGAATAGGGAAGGGGAGCCCGTCTCGCTCGTTTTCGCCCCGGAATGGAATTTTTACGCCTTTGAGGGAGATCTTGTCGTCTCAGAGCGCGAGGCGAGACTTATAGATGGAACTCTCGCCCTCGCCGCGCCGGACGCCGACGAACTCTGGCCTTTCCCGCTCAGGACGCTTTCTCAGTCAGAGGAGGGGTATGATATAATCCATCAAGGATTCTGTATCCTTACGGTCTGGAGGGTCCATCTCTCCGGAAAAGGGAGATTTCAAACGGCCATCGCGTTGGCGGAGAAGAATGCCCGATAAATTTTTTACGCTGGTCCTTCACAGTCACATCCCCTACGTCCTCGCCCATGGAAGTTGGCCGCATGGGATGGATTGGCTTTATGAGGCGGCAGCGGAAAGCTATCTTCCCCTTCTCGATGTCTTCCGCCGTCTTCGGGACGAGGGGGTACCCCCCCGGACGAACATCGGATTCACGCCCGTCCTGGCGGACCAGCTCAAGGATAAATCGTTCAAGGCGGGTTTCGGCGAATATCTCGACATGAAAATCGAGATCGCCGCCAAGGACAGGGCTGATTTCGAAAAGCGGGGGGAAAAGGCCCTTATTCCCCTGACGGTCTTCTGGCAGAAATGGTATGAAAAGCTGGCGATGGATTTTCATGAGACCTTTCACGAGGACATCCTCGAGGGCTTCGGCGACCTGCAAGACCAGGGCCAGATCGAGGTCTTGACTTCAGCCGCTACCCATGGCTACTTCCCGCTCCTTTCTCGGGACGAAACGATCCGCCACCAGGTCCGGCAGGGCCGCTACACCTACCGGCGACACTTCGGCCGTGATCCCAAAGGATTCTGGATCCCGGAATGCGCCTACCGTCCCGGATATGCCTGGAAACCGCCGCTGGGGAATAAAGAGCCCTATCCCAGGCTGGGTGTGGACGAGATTCTTGGAGCCGAGGGCATCGGTTACTTCTTCGTCGATACCCACCTGTTAAAGGGAGGAGAAGCCAAAGGAGTTTACACCGACCGATTCCCTGGCCTTAAACTCCTCTGGGAGAAGTTCAGGGGCCAATATCAGCCGGCGGAGAAATCGGCCCGCGATCCCTACTCGGCCTACCATGCCTACCCTTCAAATACCCCGTTCCTGGTCAGGGACGAGGTCTCGGGTTCCCAGGTTTGGAGCCGGGACCTGGGCTATCCGGGCGACGAATGGTATCTTGAATTTCATAAAAAGCACTTCCCCGGGGGGAATCGTTACTGGCGGATCACGGCGAGCGGCGCCGGTCTGGGAGACAAGGCCCCTTACGATCCGAAAAAGACGCGGGATCAGCTGGCGGGACACGCGGCTCATTTCATATCGGTCCTCGAGAACATCCTGAAGGAACGGGAGGATGGGACCATAGTCGCTCTCTACGATACAGAGCTCTTAGGCCACTGGTGGTTCGAAGGACCGGAGTGGCTCTACCTGGTCCTGAAAGGCCTCGACCGACGCGAGGTCCGCCCTTTGACTGGCTCGGCCGCGCTCGAAGCCCGTCCTCCGCGGACCATAGTCTCCCTTCCGGAAGGGTCTTGGGGACAGGGGGGCTTCCACTGGATCTGGCTTAACGAGGACACGTCCTGGATCTGGGAGAAAATCTACAGGATCGAAGACAAAGCTTCGATGCTCGAGTCTTCGAATGACCTGGACCTTCGGGTTTGGAGGCAATTCATCAGGGAAAAGTTTCTCCTAGAGAGTTCAGACTGGCCGTTTCTCATCTCAACCGGAACGGCTCGCGACTATGCCCAGAAAAGGGCCGTCGAGCATTTCGACCGGGCATGGAAACTGGCCGGCTGGCTCAAGCCCGGCCGAAAGCTTTTCGAACATGAAGAAGCGCTCTTGAAGACCTATGAGACGGAAGACAGCCTATTCAAGGAGGTCGTGACACCCGATGGACGCGTTATCTGAACGGATCCTGGTCATGGTCCTCTGCGGCGGCAAAGGGGAGAGGCTCTATCCTTTGACCAAGGACAGGGCCAAGCCGTCCGTCCCGTTCCTTGGCGCCTATCGGATCATCGATTTCAGCCTTTCCAACGCCCTCAATTCCGGCTTGCGCCGGATCGCCCTGCTCAACCAGTACAAATCCCTTTCCCTCGAGCGACATATCCAGCGCGGATGGAACATCTTTCACTCTGAAAGCGGCGACTACATCATCTCTCTCCCGGCCCAGGGGCGGGTGAGCGATCATTGGTACGAAGGCACGGCGGACGCCGTTTTCCAGAACATCTACTCCATCCAGCAGGCGAATCCGGAGGCCGTGCTGGTTTTATCCGGCGACCACGTTTACCGGGCCGATTACGGGAAGGTCCTAAATTTTTACACGGGCAGGAATGCCGACGCGGTCGTCCTGGCCAAGATCGTCCCGGCCGCGGATGCCTCCCGTTTCGGCATCATGGAGGTCGACAGGGAAAGCCGGATCGTCGATTTTCTGGAGAAGCCCAAGAAGCCGCCCGTTCTTCCATGGGACCCGGAGAAATCTCTGGCCTCGATGGGTGTCTATGTGTTTAGGACGCCCATCCTGATCAAGGCGCTGATCAAGGACGCCCGCCACCCCGGGAGTTCTCATGACTTCGGAAAAGACGTCCTCCCCAAGCTCGTTCGCGAGTACGGGATTTACGCCTACGTCTTCGACGATTACTGGGAGGATATCGGCACCATCGATGCTTATTGGCGGGCAAACATGGACTTTCTTTCGCCGTCCCCCCCCATTCCCCTCAAAGACCCTTCCTGGCCGATTCGTAGCTACAGGCCGCAATACCCCCCGGCTTTCATCGAGAACGGAGACATCCTGCAGTCCATCCTGAGTTCCGGCTGCTCGATTCGGGGGAGCAAGATCCGCAACTCGATCCTTTCGCCCGGAGTCCGGGTGCTCGAGGGCGCCGAGGTTGAGGATTCCATCCTCTTCGAGGATGTCGAGATTGGAAGGGGAGCCAGGGTCCGGAAGGTCATTATCGACAAACAGTCCTTAATCCCTGAAGACTTCGCCATCGGCTTCTCGGATGAGGACGACGCTAGGAACTTCAAGATCAGTAAGGAAGGCGTGCGCGTCGTCCCCAAGAACTGGAAGCCGATATGATCGAGAAATACAGCTTCTTTTTTTCTGAGGTCCAGAAGGAAACCCCCCGCGAGCTCATGCTCCTCTCCATCATTTCCCAGGGTTTCGTCCAGCCTTTCTCCCTGGAGGATAACCTCCTGGTCCTGCTGACCGCCCTGACTTCAGGCTCCGGAGTCGGATTCAACCGGGCCATGCTTTTCCTCAAGGATGGCGACACCCTGCGCGGCGAGATGTGGCTTGGCCCGAGGTCGGCCGAGGAAGCCCAGAACGTCTGGGAGGTCCTATCGACCCCCGGCATCGGCTACGTTGAGGTCATCGAATACAACCGTTCCCTGATCAGCAAGAGCCGGGACGCCTTGAGCCGGCGCATCCGGAACCTGCGCTATTCCCTGAGCGGGGAACCGCTCTTTATCCCCGCTCTCCCGGCCAGGGATAAAGACATTCTTTTAGTCAAGGACGCCAAGAACGAGCCCCTGGTGGACCCCAGATTTCTGGAGATCATTGATATGGATGATTTCGTCTGCATTCCTCTGCTCGCCAGGAACGAAGTCCTGGGGGAGATCATTCTGGACAATGCCTTCACCAAGGCGCCGATCGCCCCCCAGGATATCAAATTGGCGGTTATCTGCGGTCTGATCGCGGGGAACTACGTCTATTCCGCTTCCCTGCATAAAAAGCTCGTCGAGGCGGAAAAGATGGCCGCCCTGGGCGAGATGGCGGTCTTTGTCACCCACCAGATTAGAAATCCCTTGGTGACCATAGGCGGCTTCACGGAACAACTCCTTCAGCCGGACCTCGACGAAGAGAAAAGGAACCGCGATCTGCGCATTATCCGGGATGAGACAAAAAGGCTGGAGGAGATTGTTTACCAGATCGCCCACTTTCTCAAGGTCCGTCTCAAGGAGCCGGTCGCCTTCGACGCCCGGCCCGTCCTCGAATCGGTCATCGAGAGCCCGGAGATAAAGGCCAAGGTGAAAAGCCGGGGTGTCCGGCTGAACGTCCGGATCGCCAAGTGTCCCCCCCAGGTCCTTTGCGACCCGACCTATGTTGGGGAGGTCTTCCGTAATATTCTGGAAAACGCCATCGAAGCCACTCCCGAGAACGGAAAGATAACTGTCCTCGCCTATGCTAAGGGCAAAAAGGTTTTCGTCGTAAGCGTCAAGGACGCCGGCGGGGGGATCTCTGAAGCCGATAAGACGAAGCTCTTCACACCCTTCTTCACAACAAAAGAAAAGGGGATGGGCCTGGGGCTGCCCTTCGTCAAGCGGGTCATGGACGCCTGCGGCGGGAAAATCGAAGTCGAAAGCCGGGAAGGCAAAGGGACCCGGTTCCGCCTATTATTCCAATGCCAAGAAAGGAGGTCCCCCCAATGAAAAAGATACTCCTCGTGGAAGACGAGCAGCCGCTCTGTCTCCTCTACGAAGAAGAGCTGTCTGCAGAAGGCTATGAAGTGACGTCCGTTCACGATGCCGATTCGGCCCTGGATGCCATCAAAAACAAGACTTTCGATCTGATCATCACCGACATCCGCATGCCGGGGAAGAACGGTGTCGAGCTCATCGCTCAAATCATGGGCTTGAGGAAGGACATCCCGATCATCATCAATACCGCTTATCAGAGCTACAAGGAGGACTTCATGACCTGGGCCGCTGACGCTTATGTCGTCAAGTCCTCCTCCCTCGCCGAGCTCAAGGCCAAGGTTCGCGAACTGGTGAAACCTTAGATGTCCGAGCTGAGAAAGGATCTGGTCAGCGGACGGTGGGTGATCATCGCCTCGGAACGAAGCAAGCGGCCTGACGATTTCCGCCCCGCCTCCCCGGAGAAAAGAGAAGGGCGATCGGGATTCTGTCCGTTCTGCCTGGGAAACGAATCAAAGACGCCCCCGGAAGTCTTTGCCCTGCGGGAGAGCGGCACGTCCCCCAACGGCCCGGGCTGGCGGGTCCGGGTCGTAACGAACAAATTCCCTGCCTTGAGCCCAGGCGCGCCGCCGCCTAAATCTTTTAGGGGGGTCTTCCAATGGATGCCCGGAGTCGGCGTCCACGAGGTCATCATCGAGAATCCAGACCACGACAAGGAGCTGGGCGACCTCGAAACAAACCACATCCGGGACGTCCTCAGAGTCTACCGGGAGAGGATAAGGGCCATCGAAGAAGACCTTCATTACCAGTATGTCCAGGTCTTTAAGAATAAGGGCAAGGAGGCCGGGGCTTCCCTCAGCCATCCTCACTCGCAGATTGTGGCCACCCCCATCGTTCCCAAGAGGGTGAAAGAAGAAGTCTATGGCTCGGAGAGACTTTTCCGAACCCATAAAGAATGCATCTTCTGCCGGACGCTCAGGGATGAAACGACCCTCAACGAACGCCTCGTCCTCAGGAACGACCGGTTTTGCGTGATCACACCCTTCGCGTCCAGGTCCCCGTTCGAAATGGCCATCTACCCCCTCCGCCATTCCCCGTTCTTTACGACCGAGGGGAATGAAGAGCTGGCCTCGCTGGCGGGGGTTCTAAAAACGGTGCTCAGGCGGCTGAAAACGACTCTCTCCGATCCGCCCTTTAATCTAATTCTTCATCAGGCCCCGAATCCGACGGTCTCCCAAAGGGCCTGGCCGGAAATCGAACAATATTTCCATTGGCATATGGAGATCCTGCCCGTGCTGACCAAGGTCGCCGGCTTCGAATGGGGGACAGGATTCTATATCAATCCCGTTCCGCCCGAGTCGGCTGCGGCATACCTGAGGGGAGATCAATAAGGCTTCTGACCGCACTCGGATTCTACGGATGGATAGGTCGAATCCATCTATGTAAGGAGAGGAGGAAAGACGTGATGACTGCGAAGGCGGCACGGACGCGGATGCTCAAACTTTTCTCCAGCTTTTCGTGGGTTCTGATCCTGGCCGGTTCTTTTTCCGCGGGTTCCCAATTCAGGCCCGCCGTTGACAGCATGAATATTCTGCCGGAAAGGGAACGGGCGCGGATCATGGATGAGTGGCTGAGGTGGAGGCTGGACAACATCCTCCCGGAATTGATGAGGAGGGAAGGAATCGACCTCTGGCTCGTCATCTGCAATGAACCGGATCCAGGTCCGGTTTATTTCACCTTGCTACCCTCAACGAGCCTCTATGTCGTCAGAACCTCCATCCTGATATTTCACGACCGGGGAAAAGAGCTGGGCGTGGAGAGGCTGTCCGGAGGGAGTTCCGGAATCGGCGACTGGTATAAACCCACTTGGCTTGACAAAAAGAACAAAACTCAGTTTGGAAGCCTGGCCGAGGTGATCAAAAAGATGAACCCTAAGAAAATAGGGATCAACACCTCTCCGCTCTGGGGTTACGGAGATCATTTGACGGCCGGACTGAAAGACAAGCTGGTCAGCGCTCTCGGCCCCGAATACTCTAAAAGGCTGGTGTCTGCCGACCGGCTGTGTATCGGCTGGCTGGAGACCCGAAGTCGGCAGGAGTTGAGCGTCTACCGGCATGTCTGCGGGATCAGCCACGACCTCATCGCCGGATTTTTCTCTAATCGAGTCATCGTCCCGGATATCACGACAACGGAGGATGTGGAATGGTCGTTCCGGCAAAAGGTGAGGGATTTGGGTGTCGACCCCTGGTTCCATCCCTCGATCCATATTCAGAGAAGCAAAACAAAAGAGGCCGAATATAAGGATAAAAACGTCATCCGGAGGGGCGATCTTCTCCACTGCGATATCGGGATCAGGTATCTTGGCCTCTATACCGATATGCAATGGTCAGCGTACGTGCTGCAAACCGGGGAAACAGACGCCCCGGAGGGCCTGAAGCAAGCCTTGGCCAACGCCGGCAGGGTGGCGGACATCCTCATGGCGGAGTTCCGCGAAGGCCGAAAGGGGAATGAGGTCGTGGACTCCGCTATGAAGAAAGCCGAAGCCGAGGGTCTGCGACCGCTCATCTACACGCATCCCATCGGGGTTTATGGCCATGCCGCCGGCCCGCCGATCGACGCCCGAGCGCTGGAAAGCGCGCCGGAGGGATCCCGCCTCCGAGGGGAATATCCGCTTTATCTGAATACAATGCATTCCATCGAATTCAGCGCCACGACCAAGGTCTCCGAGTGGGACGGCCAGGATGTTCGCATCGGCTACGAGGATGACGCCATTTTCACGACCGAGGGCTGCATATTCGCCGACGGGGGTCAAAAGGCCTTCCTGTTGATCCGATAGGAGACGGCACCGACTCCGAGAGTGAGGTCGAAATCAACGCCCCATGAAGGGGTTCACCCGTCAATTTTCAATACTACTGGATGAGGGACACGGGCCGACCCTGTCGGACGTCAGAGGACAGCGAGCTTCCTGTAAATGTCTATATATGCCTCGGCGGACCTTTCCCAGGAAAAATCGCTATTCATGGCGTTCCGGATGATGGCCAGCCAGTCATGGGGACGCGCAAACGCGGCGATCGCCTTCCTTACGGCCGCGACAAGGGCCTCCGATGAGGCCTCCTCAAACTTGAAGCCGTTCCCCGATCCGGTTGAGGGATCGAACTCCTGGATGCTGTCATCCAACCCGCCCGTGGCCCTGACAACGGGCACCGTACCATAGCGAAGGCTGTACATTTGGGTTAGGCCGCAGGGTTCATAACGGGAAGGGATTAGGAACATGTCGCTGCCGGCGTAGATCGTGCGGGCGATCCTTTCATCAAAGGCGATCTTTAGGCCGAGCTGGGTTTGATAGGCCTTCTGGGCTTTGAGAAGGCTATCTTGGATTTTCGCTTCTCCGGTTCCCAGGATTATGAGCCGAACGCCGAGCGCAAAGAGGGAGGGGAGAGCATCACACACGATGTCCAATCCTTTCTGGCCGGCCAGACGAGACACGATCCCGACCACGGGGGTTTCCGCCCCGCCGGTGAGACCGAACGTCTTGAGAAGCTCTGCCTTGCAGACCTTCTTGCCTTCGAGGTCAGAAGCCCTGTAATGGTCGGGGATGAGCGGATCCGTTGCGGGATCCCAAGCCGCGTAATCGGCGCCGTTTAGGAGCCCGAAGAGAGCCCTGGACCGAGTGCGCAGGAGCCCATCCAGGCCGCAACCGAATTCGGGCGTCTGGATCTCGCGGCTGTAGCGCGGGCTTACGGTGCTGACGGCCGTAGAATAAAGAATGCCTGCCTTAAGAAAGTTCACCTTCCCCCAGAATTCCAGGTCGTTCATATTGAAGAGGGATTCTGGAAGACCTATAGTCCCAAGGATATCTTTTCCGAAAAGCCCTTGGTAGGCGAGATTGTGGATGGTGAATAGCGAGCGCGTCCCCGCGAACAAAGGGTCGTGAACCCGTACGGTCCTAAGATACGCCAAGGCGATGGCCGACTGCCAATCATGGCAGTGCAAGACGTCCGGAGCAAAGCCGAGTCGTTGGATGGTCTCGAGGGCGGCTAGGGAATAGAACCCGAAACGCTCGCCGTTGTCCGGATAATCACCGGCCGCGGTCCCATAAAGGCAATCCCGGTCGAAATACTCGTCCTTTTCTATGAAATAGGCAGTAAGACCGCTTCCGGAATGCGTCTTAACGGCAAAGGCCGTTTTCCGCCCGCCAAGATTGACTTCGACGCGGTCCAGGGCGGTTTTGAGAGGCAAACCCTTTTTCCTGACCTCCCTATAAAGAGGGATGAAGAGCCTGGCATCGGCGCCGAGCTTGTTCAGGTACTTGGGCAGGGCTCCGGCGACGTCCGCCAAGCCTCCGGTCTTGGCATACGGGATGGCCTCGGATACTAAGAACGCGATCTTCATCATGCGGCGATTGTAGCACAAAGACGCTCTCTAAAGTTAAGCTATCGATTGGCGTAAGAGGAGGGCATGGAGAAGGGCTATGGCCAATCAAGGGAGCTAAGAGGTCCGTGTCTCCGGCAGAGGTCGGAGGATGGGTTTCCTTCGGACCAGTAGAGCTTGTCAAGACAAGGGCAACCCGATAATATTGAGGAGGTGAATGATCGGATGAACTCAAAGGGAGCGAGAGGGCCGGCTTTCAAGGTGACTGCAGCCGTCATCGAGCGCGGCGGCAAGGTTCTTATTGCCAGACGGAAGAAGGGCGATCGTTTCGAGGGCCGGTGGGAGTTTCCGGGGGGAAAAATCGAAGCAGGGGAGAGCCCGGAGGAATGCCTGCGGCGGGAACTCCGCGAGGAGTTGGGCGTCGAGGCCGAAACAAAAGAACTCCTGTGCTCCGTTTCGTTCGAAACGTCCGGGCTTTCCATTGAATTGATGGCCTTCAGGACCAGCCTTTTGGCCGGAGAGGTCCGGTGTCATGATCATGATGAGATCCGCTGGATCGAGCCGGAGAGCCTCGAGGATTTCAACCTTGCCGAGCCTGATCGCCGGGTGGCCGCGGCCATCTTTCCTCGCGGACGATCCGACGATGGAACGAGAGGGTGCAAGTCATGACAGACAAGGCCGTGGTCCTGCGCAAAGGCAAGGACAAACCGATCAGGAACCGCCATCACTGGATCTTCTCGGGCGCGGTGGAAAGCCTTCCCGAAGATCTTATCGACGGAGGCTTGTACCCCGTTTCAAGCCATGAAGGATCGCCGCTCGGCTACGCTTATTTCAACAGGAAGTGTTCCGTCACCGGCCGGATGGTCAGCTTCGGCCCCGGAGACCCGTTCACCGCCCTCCGCAAGAACGTCCAAAGGTCAATCGCCGTCCGAAATGAGCTTTTCGGCGAGGGCAAGGAAACAAACGCCTATCGCTTAATCAACGCCGAGGGAGACGGCATCCCCGGCCTCATCGTGGACAAGTATGACACGACCCTCGTCGTCCAGATCGCGACCCTGGGCATGGATAAGCTGCGGAATTTCATCATCGAGACGCTGGTCCAGGAGCTCGGCCCGGCATCGATCTACGAAAAATCTAACCTGCAGTCGCGTCGGGAAGAAGGGCTGGAGGATCAAGCGGGATTCCTCTTCGGAGGACAGGTCAAAAAGATCTTGATCCGGGAGAACGGACGGAACTTCCTGGTGGACATAGTCGAATCTCAGAAAACAGGCTTCTACCTCGACCAGCGTGAGATGCGGAAGTTCGCCGGATTTCTGGCCTCCGATCGGCGTGTGCTCAACTGTTTTTGTTATACGGGCGGATACTCCGTTTATGCCCTGCTGGGCGGGGCGGCCCGAGTGGATTCCGTGGACACATCGGGCCCGGCCCTCGAGCTGGCAAAGCAGAACTTCCGCCTCAACGGTCTTCGGCCCGAGGAGCACGGGTTTATCGAGGCCGATGTCTTCTCGTTCCTGCGCGGGCCGGTTGCAGGCTATGACTTCATCATCCTCGACCCCCCGGCCTTCGCCAAGAAGAAGGGCGACGTCCCGCAAGCCGGGAAGGGATATAAGGATATCAACCGTCTTGCGCTCCAGAAGGTCTCGGCCGGGGGTTTTGTCCTGACCTTTTCCTGCTCCCATTTCGTGCACGAACGGCTTTTCCAGAAGATCGTTTTCGAGGCCGCCGCCGAGGCATCGAGGAACGTCCGAATCCTCCAGAGGCATCGCCAGGCTTCGGACCATCCGATCAATATCTACCACCCGGAAACGGAGTACCTCAAAGGGCTCTTGCTCTATGTCGATTGAGGAGGGGAAATGGGAACGATCTATTCCATCAGCCGGATCGGGACATTTGAGGACTGCCGACTCAGGTATAAGTACCAGTATCTGGACCATCTCAAGGCCGACAAGGAGACCATCGAAGCCTTCATGGGCAGCCGAGCCCACGAAGCCCTCGCGGAGCTTTACGGCTTCGTCAAGAACGGCGTCGTCAAGCCACGGGAGTGGCTCCTGGCCCGATACGACGATTTGTGGGATAAGAATAAAAACTTGATTCCCAAGATCAAGGTCGTTAACGCCGAATACACCGAAGACGACTATCGCCGGAAGGGCCGCAAAGGCCTCAATGATTACTACGGGGAATACGCGCCCTTTGACCAGGCTAAGGTCGTCGCGACAGAGAAAAATATCTCTTTCACGTTGAAGGACGGGAGCGGCGAAATCGTCTTCAGGGGGATCATCGACCGGCTGGATTGGAACGATAAGGAAAAGATCTATGAAATCCACGACTACAAGACTTCAGGGAGCTTGCTGACCCAAGCGGACGCGGACGGGGACGATCAGCTCGGCCTCTACCACATCGCCGTCCGGAGCCTGTGGCCAGACGCCGATTATGTCAAGCTCATCTGGCATTACCTTCTTTTCAACAAGCAGATCGAATCAAACCGGACCCAAGAAAAGCTGGCCGAACTCGAAAAGCGCATGATCCTCAAGGTCAAGGAGATCGAGGCCTGCGTGGATTTCCCGCCCCAAAGGGGCGCCCTCTGCGATTGGTGCGGCTTTCAAGAAATCTGTCCGGAGTGGAAGCATCCCGAGGCCATGAAGAAGCTTCCAAAAAATGAGTACTTGAAGGACGAGGGCGTCGTCCTGGTGGCCAAGTATGCGGAGCTCGAAGAAAAAAAGAAAAAACTCAAGACCGAGATCGAAAACCTCGAAGCCGAGGAGACCCTGGTTGAGGAGGCAGCCTTCGCCTTCGCGAAGAAAAACGATCTCCGCACGATCGACGGCCAAGGCTTCCAGCTCACCGTCTCGGAAAAGGAAGAGACCTGCGCTCCGATGAAAAAAGAGGATGAGGGGAAGTGGACGGCCCTCAGGGAGCTTCTCATCAGCGAGGGGAAATACCTGGACGTCTCCACAGTCAATAACAACATGCTCAATGCCAGGCTACGGACCTGGGGCAAGGATTTTTACGAAAAGGTCAAAGCGTTCCTTATCACCCGGGTCACAAAAAGCGTCTCTTTGAAGAAAAAGTAAGAGGCAGTTTTCATGCTATAATCGGCTCGCATGTTCAGGGAAAGGAGGATGTCATGGAGAACCGCGAGGAATTAAAGAGGACCCTCAAAACCGCTTCTCTGATCGGTGTAACGGTCATCGCCAGCCTTCTCGTCTATCTTGTCATCGTCGAGGTCCTGCGGTCCCAGCTTAAGCCCTTCCGGGGTTTTGCCCCTCTTCCGGAGATGTCGACCTTCCGCTACGTCTGCTACGGCCTCGCCGTCCTCGAGGTCCTCATCATCCGGCTCGCCCAATCGCTCCTCCTCAAACGCGCGCCCGGAGACACGGTCAAGATGACCGTCCAGAAGCTCTTTCGGGCCTCCATCCTCACGGTCTGCCTCAGCGAGGTTCCAGCAATCCTGGGTCTCGTCCTCTTTCTCATCGGCGGACTGAATAAGGATTTCTACGCCCTCCTCGCCGTCTCCCTGGTCCTCGTCTTCATGTACTTCCCGCGCCTCTCTAGCTGGGAGGCCTGGGTCGAGAGGACTCGCTGACCAAGCCAGAGAACTTTTATCCGTGACGATTCGTAATCTCTATTATAATGCTCGTTCACAGGAGGGAAGGATGAAAACGCTCGCTTCGATCTTTCTATTTCTCGCAGCCGTCCTATGTTGCGGCTTTTCCATCTATCTTTGGTCTCTGCCGGCGGAAGGCCAAGACGGGCCGCCGCTGCGTTATGAAATCTGGGTTGAACTCGACCACGCCCAAAGAATGCTCCACGGCCGGGAAGCGATTTCCTGGACCAATACCTCTCGTGATGCCGTCCCCGATATGCTTTTCCATCTCTACTACAATGCCTTTAAAAACGAGAACAGCACGGTCCTGGAGGAATCGAAGGAAGAATCCCTTTTAGTCCGGGCCCGGGTGAAGGAAGGGGAGTGGGGTTGGGTCGATGTGAAGAAGATCGACCTTGAAGACGGCAGGGATCTCAAGCCAACGGCCGAGTTCCTAGCCCGGGACGAGCCCCTCCACCCCGGCGACCAGACCGTTATGAGAGTGACGTTCCCGGAGCCCATCGCGCCCGGGGCGACGGTCCGGCTCCGGTGCGAGTTCGAATCGAGAGTGCCCCGGAGCGGCATGCGAACCGGCTATTATAAGGATTCTTATTTTATCGCCCAGTGGTTCCCGAAACCTGGCGTGTATGAGGAGGGGAAGGGCTGGAATTGTCATGAGTACCACGCGAACGCGGAATTTTTTGCGGATTTCGCGGATTTTGTCGTCCATATCACAGTCCCTGAAAACTTCGTCGTTGGGTCCTCGGGGAAGCTCGAGGGAACCGTCCCGGACAAAGCTAAAAAAACGGCCACCTATACCTATGGGCAATCGCGCATTCACGACTTCGCCTGGACGGCGAGCCCGGAATTCATCAAGGTCGAGCGCGAATTCATAGGCAACCAGGAAGTGACGCCCGAGGAATACGAGGAGACGGCCCGGCGGCTGGCCATTCCGCTGGAGGAGGTCAAGCTTCCGGACGTCAAGATGACCTTGCTCATCGAGAAACAGCACCGAAGCCAGATCGATCGCCACTTCAAGGCCCTGAGGACGGCTTTGAAGTCCTATGGCCTCTGGTACGGTCCTTATCCTTATGAGACCATAACCATGATCGATCCGCCCTTCCGGACCGGAAGCGGCGGCATGGAATATCCGACTCTATTCACGGCCGGGACGTCCCTACTGAAGAGACAGAAGGTCCTGTCGCCCGAAGGGGTCATCATTCACGAATTCGGCCATGGCTATTGGTACGGCCTGGTCGCGAATAACGAGTTCGAGGAAGCCTGGCTCGACGAGGGCATCAATACCTATTCGACCGGAAAAGTCCTCGCCGAGGCCTATGGTCGCGGAGAGTTCGGCGCATCATTCAAGGGCATCCCTCTAGGCTGGCTCCTGAAGCTTCCGGTTTATTATGACTATGAAACCGACCGCGCAGCCGCAATCAATATCGCCGAGTATGATCCGGTCGTTACGCCCTCCTGGGAGTTCTATAACGGAGGAAGCTACGGAGCCAATGTCTACATGCGGGCGGCGACCTGTTTGAACACTCTGGAGGGTCTTTTGGGCGCGGACGTCATGGCCCGAATCATGAGGACGTTCCACATGGGTTACCGTTTCAAGCATCCAACGACCGCAGATTTCATCGCCGTTGTCAACGAGGTTTCCGGCCAGGACATGAATTGGTTTTTCAATGAGCTTTTCTTCAATACCCTGAACTTCGACTATGGCGTTGCATCGGTCCGGTCCGTGGAGAAGCCCGTTCACCCCCTGGGTGTTTTCGAGGTCAACGGCAAACGGGAAGTGATGACGGTTCGCAAGGCCGCCGAGCTCAAAAAAAAGGAAAAGTCCTCCCGGGATAATAAGATCTATGTCACCACGGTCACCCTCCGCCGCTTCGGGGAGGCCAAGGTCGGAATCGGGGCGCCGCTCAAAGTCAGGGTTGTCTTCGCTGACGGAAGCGAAGAGATCAGTCAATGGGACGGCCAGGGGAGGTGGGCCAGGCTGAAGTTCGAGAAACCTGTCAAGGCCAAACTCGCAGAGATCGATCCGGATAGAATCTGGCTCATCGATTCCAATCAATCCAACAACGGCTTCTTAATCAAGGCCAAGAGGGAATGCGTTTTCAGAGCCGCGGCTAAATTCCTCTTCCTTATCCAGAACCTGCTTCTCGCAGCCGGCTCAGTAAGCTGACGAAGGAGGAAAACCATGGGTCATCTCAAGATCATCAGCAATGGCGTATCCGCTGTCCGCAGAAACCCCGGAATGATCCTCTGGCTCTGGATTATCGACTTTGTCTTCGGAATCATCGTAGCGGCGCCGGTCTATTTTTTGATCAACAAGGATTTCGGCCACTCTCCGGCGGGCGAAGGCCTGGGAAGGCTGAATTTTATCTGGCTGGGAGATAGTATCTATAGATACCATAACCTCCTTCCCGCCCTAGCGGGCTGGCTGCTGGTCCCGGCGCTCATCTTCATCCTTCTCTCCATTTTTCTTAATGGAGGGATTATCGGTCGCCTGGCAGGTGGCGAAAAAACGACCCTTCAGGGATTCTTCGCCGACTGCGGGAAGTATTTCGGCCGGTTTTTCAGGGTCTTCCTGCTCTCCATTCCCGTCTATGTCCTGGTCTTCGGCGGACTGGTTAGGCTCGTCTCGGCCCCCTTCAAATTGTGGGCCAAGAACGCGGCGGGAGAAATGCCGGTCATCGTCGCGTCCAATCTCAGATTCCTGATAACCATTCTTCTCTTATCCCTCGTTCAGATGTATTTCGATTACATCAAGATTGACCTCGTGGCCCGGAACGGCCGCAAAGTCCTCCGGGCGGCTGCTGCTGCGCTGTCCTTCGTCGGGAGAAGGTTTTTCAGGGCCTGGGGGCTTTACCTCTTCGTCGGCCTCCTGTTCATCGCTGTAACCGCCGTCTTCATCGGAGTAACGAACGCCCTGCCGGGAACGGGGATCGTCGCCTTCGGGCTCGGATTCATCTTGGCCCAAGCCTATATATTGGCCCGGATCTCGAGCAAGATCCTTTTCTTCGCCACGGAACTCGACCTTTACAGGATATTCCAACCCTGATGAAACTCCGTTTTCTCGGCGCGGCCCAACAGGTGACGGGGTCCTGTTACACCCTGGCAGCCGGTGGATTGAGCATACTTGTGGACTGCGGCCTCTACCAGGAACGCTCCTTCTTGGAAAGGAATTGGAATCCCTTTCCGATCCCGCCGGATCAAATAGACATCCTGCTTCTGACCCATGCCCATCTCGACCACTGCGGCCTCATCCCCAGGCTCGTCCGGCAAGGATTCGCGGGGGCGATCCTGACGACTCCCGCCACGGCCGACCTCCTGCCGATCGTCCTTTTGGATTCCGCCAAGATCCAGGAGGAAGACGCGGCCTTCAAGAAGAAGCGCCATGAAAAGGAAGGCCGCCGGGGGCCTTACGAAGAGATTCCCCTTTACACGACTGAGGATGCCCAGCGGGCCTTGCCCCTGGTCGAGGAAATCGGATACAACGCGCCGGCGGCCCTCAATGATCGCGTTTCGGTTACCTTCCATGACGCCGGGCACATCCTGGGCTCGTCCATGATCGAAGTCCGGGCCCGGGAGAACGGCCAAGAGAGGACCATTGTTTTTTCGGGAGACATTGGTCAATGGGACAAGCCGATCATCCGCGACCCGTCCGTGTTCAAACGGGTGGATTATGTGGTCATGGAAACGACTTATGGCGACCATGACCACGAAGACATGAAGGACGTAGAGAAGCTCCTCTGCAACATTACCGGCCGAGCGGTCGGAGCCGGGGGCAACGTCATCATCCCCACCTTCGCCATCGAGCGGGCTCAGGAGCTGATGTTTCACTTCGGCCGGCTTCGCCGCGAGAAATGCTTTCCTCCGATCCTCATCTTCCTCGACAGCCCGATGGCCGTAGACGTGACGGACGTCTTTGAACGCCACCCCGAGTGCCTGGACGAAGAAACCCTGGGGCTTTTTCGTGAGGGCAACAAGCCCTTTGAATTCCCGGGCCTCGAATTCATCCGGACCATCGACGAGTCCAAGGCGATCAATGCGATCAAGGGTTCTTGTATCATCATGGCCGGTTCGGGGATGTGCACGGGAGGGCGGATCAAGCAGCACCTCCTCAGGAACATCTCCAGGCCAGAGTCAACGATCCTCTTCGTTGGTTTCCAGGCAAAAGACACTCTTGGCCGCCAAATCCTTGAGGGCAACCGCCGCGTCCGCATCCTCGGGCAAGAACTGCCGGTCGCGGCCCGCATCGAGAAGATCCTGGGATTTTCCGCCCACGCCGACCGGAAGGCGCTGTCCCGCTGGCTCGACGGCTTGGAATCGCCTCCTCATACGCTCTTTCTAACCCATGGCGAAAAAGACATCTCCCTCAAGCTTGGAACGGAGATCGGCCGGGACCGGGGCTGGCATGTCGAGGTCCCGGAATACCTGCAAGAATTTGAGCTCCCATGAAGGCGGAAGACTCTGCCGGATATTCGTCTCAGGCCGGCCTTCGCATGGTCGCCAACGCCTGGTCTTTGAAATAGTTGATCCGGAAAGAATAGGATTTCCTGGGGACCATCATGAAGGACTCCGTGAGCCGAACGCCTATCTTGGCGGCCGGGAGCACGGAAAAAATGAGCTTCTGGCCGGAGACATCCCAGCCTTTGTAGCCAGGCGCAAACCTCTTGCTCGGCCAAAATCCCAGGGATGCCCCTTCTTCCTTCAGCCAGGCCTCGGCCTGTTTTGAAACACTGGTCACCGCCTCTGATCCCAGCCAGTCGAGAATAAGGCCCCTGAGCATGTCCCCCCCGGACATCAACCTGGCCACGGTCCCTTCAAGTTCCGGACCTATCGTGCAAAGGCAAAGCGCCGCCATTTCGGCATTCCGGAAAATAGGGTGGTCAGGAAGCTCGGAGGAGTCGAGGATGGCCGCTAAGACCTGCGGCCGGACGAGCCTTATTGCGTTCTCGGTCTCCTCATGGACGATGAGCCTGATGCCCCGGTCGATGTCGCCGGCGGGTTTTCGATAGCCCAGCCGGATGAGAATCCTTCGTTCCTCGAAGGCGATCGCGATCTGAGGAGGGCCCCCCATCATCCGGGGCATATCGCCGCTCGTCAAATCCCGGACTCCGGGAGTGAAGAGACGCCCATGACTTTGGCGTATCCCATCATGATCTTCCGGAGCTCGCCGGCCTTGTTCGCTTCCAAGGGTGCCCCTGCCGGCGCGGCCAACCTTTTTTCGACTTCTTCGGCGGCCCTGACTTCCATAGACTTTTGTCCGAGTAAAACCCAGGCTTCATACGTATCCCTGTCTATGATCTTGGGAAAGCGGTGTTCTTTCCTGTACCACTTCCGTGTATGGGCCAGAGAAAGGAATTGCGCCCCCGCGGTTAGCTCTTCGAATTTGTCCAGAGCCAGGATCTCGTCCCTTTGTTCAATGCCGCGAACGAGACGGCGGGCCATCCCGCAGATCTCATCGTCGATGACCAGCTTCTCCAGGCTCTGGGTGCTTTCGAAATTAAGCATCCCGGGTCCGGAGATGACGTTGATTCCCGATAGAGCCGCGAGGACCGCGCCCATGCCCGTTTCCAGCCCGGCCTGGGAATCGTTGATCTTGGAGTCGCTCATTCCCATATAAGTGTGGGTCGGCATGCCGAGGCGCTTGGCGATTTGGGCATAGGCCGAATCGATCATCATCGTTTCCATGGCCCCCATGGGTGTCGTGCCCTTCCGCATATCAAAGCTGGCTGGCGAGCCGCCAAAGATGACCGGAGCCCCCGGCTTGGCCAGCTGGCAGATGACCATGCCGCAGAGGTTCTCGGCCACGTGCTGGACGAGCGTGCCGGCAAGAGTCACGAGCGAGGTGGCGCCCGTAAGGCCCATGGAGATGAGCTCGCTCGGCTGGCCGGCCCGGGCCGCGTCGATCAGGCTTTGAGCGGTGAGGTTACTCCACTTGAGGGGAGGGGAGGGGCAGGCATCGAAAACGGCCAGCGGCTTTTTCCGAAGCTCGTCGGAGCTTCCCCGGACGGCCGTCAGCATGTCGCGCATAACCGCGAAGCCTTCGACCCGGAATGTTCCCGTTATGAAGGGCCTCGCCGAATAGAGAAGCCCCAGATAGAGACGGTAGGCGTCCGCGATCGCGTGGGGAACGTCGGCGCTGATGAGGGCCGTGCTCTGGAGGTCGATGTTTTCCAAGGTCTCGACGAGGCGGTAGAGACGGATCAAATCGCCGGTGTCGGCTTTGCGGTCGGCATTCGTCTTATGGTCCAGTATGGAGACGGCCGCCGAACCCGGATCGAAGTGGATCTCGTCCCCGCCTACGACATATTCTTTTAAGCCAGAACGGTCATATAGCTTGATGACCGAGGGCGTCTTAGAGAGGCAGGACTCGACCAGCCGCCGAGTCAAGTGAACCCTTTGGGTCAAGCGGTCGACCTTCATCCCAGCCGCCGCCAGCAGCTCCAAGGCCTCGTGGTTCTCAACAAAGATGCCCTGTTTTTCCAGGAGGAGGCAGGCCTCGTCGACGATTTTCTCAATAAACTCCGCGCTCAGGAGCTCGACTTTGGGTCTTCTGGTCTGGATCATGATATTTTCTCCTCGCTCACTTGGCCGTTGCGGCCTTGGCCGCCTTCACCGCTAGGGCAGCGTTCTCGGCATATCCATGGGCCCCGATGTCCTCGGCCCACTTCCGGGTAGCCGGCGCGCCTCCCACAAGAACCTTGTATTTCCCGTAGAAGCCTTTTTGCCTGAGCATTTCGATGAGCCGCTTCTGGTTGAGCATGGTCGTTGTCAACAGGGCCGAGAGGCAGATGAGGTCCGCCTTTTCGGTCTCGGCCTTCTCGATGAACCTCTCCAGCTTGACGTCGGCGCCGAGGTCAAAGACCTCGAAGCCGTTGGCCTGGAGCATCGAGGCCACCAGATTCTTGCCGATGTCGTGGATGTCGCCTTCGACCGTCCCGATCACGACCTTTCCCAAAGACCTGGATTTGATGTTCGCTTTGGCCATCTCCGGCTGCAGGATGTCCATGGCTGCCTTCATACATTCGGCGCTGGTAATGAGTTCAGGCAGGAAATAGTCCCCTTTTTCCCACAGCTCCCCAACGGCCTGGATCCCCGGCACGTACCCTTTGTCAATAACCTCGTTGAGGTCGACTCCTGAGCGGATGGCTTGTCTGGCCAGCTCCTGGGCCCGCGGTTTGTCTCCTTCCACGATGGCCTTCTTGATGTTGCTGAATAGCTCTTCCCGGACCATTTTTTCCTCCTTTCGATGATAATGTCTATTTTTTAATGAATTCTGCCATTTTCCGGATATACCCGGGGTCGGTTCCGCAGCAACCGCCGATGATATTCGCACCTGCCTTGATGATATCCGGGACGAACCGGACGTAATCTTCCAGTCCCTGCGAATAAGAAACCTCCCCCTTGCCCGAAAGCTCCGGCTTCCCGGCGTTGGCCTGAGCGATGACTGGAAGCTTCGTCGCCTCTCGTAAGGCCCGGACCAGCCCGACCATGTCCTCGCTGTTGAGGGTGCAATTGGCGCCCACGGCCCGCGCCCCTCCTTTTTCCAGCAGCTCGGCGCTGAGAGAGACCGTGTTCCCCATCAGGGTAAAATAGCCGCGGGGGAGTTTGTTGAAGGTCATGGTGACGAAAATGGGCAGGGATGGCGCTGCGCGCTTGGCGCCCCTCAGGGCCGCCAGGGCTTCCTTAAGGTCGTATTGCGTTTCGATAATCAGAAGGTCGACTCCGCCCTCGATCAGGGCAGCAGCCTGCTCGCTGTAGGTTTCTTCGAACTCCAGCTCGGTATATTCCCCTTGGGGTTGGAGAAACTTGCCCGTGGGGCCCATGCTTCCGGCAACAAACTTCCCAGCCGGAGCCGCCCGGCGGGCGATGCGGGCCGCGGCCGAGTTAAGCTCGCGGACGCGCCCTTCCAGGCCATGGGCGGCCAGCTTGATTCGGTTCCCGCCGAAGCTGTTCGTCGAAACGACATCCGATCCCGCCTCGAAGTAGCCAGCGTGGATTTTTTGAACGATGTCGGGCCGCTCGGCGTTCCATGTCTCCGGCGAGGTCCCCAGCGGGAGGCCGTGCCGCATGAGTTCGGTCCCCAGGCCGCCGTCGAAAAGGACCGTCCGTTTTTTAATGAGATCGAGAATCGTCTGTTTCATGCCCTTCCTCCTGAATAGGGTTTGAGCTCCAGGGCCGCTATGAATCGGTCTTGAAAGGCCCGGCCTGAAGCCAGCGAAACGTGCTTGATTGTCCTCGCGTAGGATTCAATCCTCCGACGCTCCAACGCCGAAAGAAGGAGCTTCCTGGCCCCCGCAAGCGAGGAATTCCCGACAAAAACGACCTTGTCCTCGGGGATGGAGGGAAGAAGCCCCACGGTCATCGCGTTCCGGACGTTGAGGGATGCACCGAACGCGCCCGCGACGAAGATCCCTTCCAGATCGGAAACCCCGAGCTTGGCCATGTCGAGCATCATCAGGACGCCGCTCTTGATGGCGGCTACGGCCAGCTGCATTTTGCGGACGTCCGACTGGGTTAGAACGATTTCTCCGATGATGGGGATCGTTTTAGAAGAGGCCGCGATCCTCCCGTCCGGAGAGACGAGTCCTTTCCTGAGGGAAAGGGCGAGAACGTCGATAAGGCCCGAACCGCATACTCCCTGAGCGGGTCCCTCGCCGATCGTCTTGACCGTAAAGCCGCCCCCTTTCCATTTGGCAATTCCTATGGCCCCGGGCAGGGCCAGCATGCCGCAGCTGATGGTCATGCCCTCGAAGGCGGGTCCCGCGGCCGTCGAGGTCGCCATAGAACGGCGGCCCTTTTTCAGGACGATCTCTCCGTTCGTTCCCAGGTCGATGAATAGGAAATGGCCGTCCTTGCTCTCCAGCCCAACAGCCGCAAGCCCAGCCGAAATATCTCCGCCGACGAAGCTCCCGATGTTGGGCGCGGCATAGACCCGGGCCGCGGGACAGACCCCGAGGCCAAGGTCGGCCGCGCGAGCTTCAGGCGAGGAGGCATAGATCCCATAAAACGGTGAGAGGGCCAGCGTCGAAACCGGAACGCCGAAAAAGATGTGGTTCATGGCGGTGTTCCCGGCGACCACGATCTCATAGATGTGTTCCGGGGCGACCCTCCGGGCGCGGCAAAGATCCTGGATCATCCTATCGATTTGCTCCCGGACGACGTCACCGAGGCGCTTCAGGTTCGCGCGGTCCTGGAAAGCGAACGTGATTCTGGAGACGACATCGGAGCCGAACGGAACCTGGGCGTTCATCGCGGCCAAACGGTCGAGGCCCCTCCCGGAGTCCAGGTCGACCAACTCCACGACCACGGTGCTCGTGCCGATGTCCACGGCGACCCCGTAGCACTTATCCGCCGTGTCACCGGACTCGACGTCCAAGAGGTCCTGATCGTCAAGGATGACGGCCGAAATGCGGCCCTCGTTTTGTTTTGAAATTTCGGAGAGCCGGCGGGCCGAGCGGATGGAAACACGAAGGCGCTTGGCCAACCTCCTTTCCAGGGCTTCGACGAGTGAAAATGGTGTTGCGAGGGTAGGGGAGGGGAGGTCGAAGGCGACCTTCCTTACGGCGGGTTCGGGAAAAATGGGCGCCGGAATGCCCGTATCGAGAACCGCCACTTGCTTGAGAAGCGATCCTTCAGGAATCCTCACGGCGAGATCGCCGTGCACCTTGTAGAGACACGCCAATCGATGCCTTAAAGAGAAGTTTTTCTTACCGAGGAGAGAGACCTCCTCATCTCGGAGGGGCGGAAGCGTTCCCCGGACGATTTCCACGAAGCACTTGCCGCAAACCCCCCTCCGGCCGCAGTAAAGGCTGAGGGGGATCCCCGCGGATTCAAGGACGTCCGCAAGAAGATTGCCGTCCCCGGCCCTGAGCGTCGCGGCAGGGGATAGGACCTCGATCGTGTGTTTCTTGGCCATAAGAGTTTCCGGCGACTTTATCGGGCCCTATTGTAAAACAATCGGCGCCTGAACGGGAAACGATTTTTTCTTTTTTTGGC
Source organism: uncultured Eubacteriales bacterium (assembly GCA_964544265.1). Taxonomy (GTDB): domain Bacteria; phylum Acidobacteriota; class Aminicenantia; order Aminicenantales; family Saccharicenantaceae; genus JALHVH01. The sequence continues at coordinate 6,144 of CAZJBD010000003.1, read as the reverse complement.
GTGATAGAGAGAATGGCGCAGGGGCGATGCCCGGAGGAGGCAGTCGAAGGTCGGAGCGGGCACGGGTCCTCGACCGGAGGGAGAGGAGAGCGGAGACCGGAGCCGAAGCGGCCTGGCTCGCCGGGGCAGGCCGCGGCCGACAGAGGGCACGCCCCGAGCCTCAACTCTTTCTTACACGAAAAGAGGTGCTTCTGGGCGGAGCGGGGGCTTTGAAAAACGACCGCGCGATACGATATAATGAGCGCTCATGTCACCAATCCATCCCGAAAGGGGGAGATCATGATTCTTCCACGCTATTTCATCGAGGACATGCCTCGACGCAAGTTTCTGGAACTAGGCTTAAAAGGCGGGATCGCCATCGCAGCGGCGCCGTCGCTTCTCGGCCGGGCCCTCGCCGGAGGTCCGGTCCAACAGCAGGCGCCAGCGCTTGCGCCGGATGTCCTCAATAAGGTCATCCGTAGAGCCCTAGAGCAGGGAGGGGAATTCGCCGAGGTCTATGTCGAGCATCGGACCTCCCGGACGATCCTGATGGAGGAAGCCAAGTTTAAGAATGCCGTTTTCGGGATCAGTCAAGGCGCCGGCGTGCGAGTCATCTCAGGAGACAAGACGGGGTATGCGTATTCAGACGAAATCTCTGAGGACAAGCTCTTCCGGGCGGCCGAGGTCGCGTCCTATATCGCCCGGGGGACTAAAGCTCGGAAACCGATCGACATTCGGGAGGAGAACCGGCCGTCCTTTGTCAGCGTGAAAATCCCGCTGGGCAGCGTCGCCGACGAGAAACGCATGGAAATCATCAAGCGCGCCCACGACGCCGCCCTCGCTTACGACCCGAAGATCAAAATGGCTTCGGTCAACTATTACGACGAAGTCCGGGGCCGGACGATCGCCAACAGCGAGGGCCTCTATCTCAATAAAGAACTGCCATTAATCTTCTTCATCGTCCAGGCGTTGGGCGTCGGCAACGGCACGTCCCACATGGGCCGCGAGCGGCTCAGCCGGCACGCCGGCCTGGAGCTTTTTGACGAGGTCAGGCCCGAGGACGTGGCCAGGGCCTGCGCCCGGGAGTCCGTCGCCATGCTGGAGGCCAAGGACGCGCCGGCTGGAAAGATGGACGTCGTCATGCAGAACGGCTGGGGCGGGGTTCTGGTCCACGAAGCCGTCGGACATCCCCTCGAAGCCGACAACATCGCCCGCAAGACGGGTGTTTTCGTGGGCAAGCTGGGCAAGAAGGTTGCCAGCGAGGTCTTCACCATGGTCGATGACGGGTCGCTCGCCTGCGCCCGAGGAACGACGGACTTCGATGACGAAGGGACGCAGATGAAGCGCAACGTCCTCATCAAGGACGGCATCCTGATGACGTTCATGAGCGATATCCTGTCGGCCAAGCAACTCGAGATGGAACGGACCGGAAACGGCCGCCGGGAAAGCTTCCGCTACATTCCGATCCCCAGGATGACGAACACGTTCATCGAAAAAGGGACAAGTAAACCCGCCGACATCCTGACCTCGACCCCGAGCGGGATCTATGTCCAGAGCCTGAGCGTCGGCAGCGTCAACCCGACGGACGGCGTGTTCAACTTCTCCTGCCGGGAGGCTTACCTCATCGAGGGCGGAAAAAAGACGACCCCGGTCAAGGGAGCAACCCTGATCGGAAGCTGCCTGGACATCATTTCCAACATCGACGCCGTCGGCGACGATCTGGACTTTGGCCCGGGAATATGCGGCAAGGGACAGGCCGCCGAGGTCGATGCCGGCCAACCGACCGTCCGGATTCGCGGCATCAACGTCGGCGGGACGAGGGCCAGGGGCTGAGAGGAAAGGAAACGATCATGGATTACAAAGGACTCTCCGAACAACTCGTTAAGAAATGCCTCGAGAAGGGCGCCGACGCGGCCGAGGTCTATCTTGAGACGGGCCGCAACCTGAGCATTGAGGTCCGTAACGGCGAGATCGAGACCATCCAGGAGGCGGAGACCTACGGCGCCGGCTTCCGGGTTTTCATCAAGGGCCGGATGGCGTTCTCGAGCTGTAACGACTTCAGCGAAAAAGCTTTCGAGGACACGATCTCCCGGGCCATCGATTTCGCCAGGATTTCGACCGCCGACCCCGACAATGTCCTTCCGGAAGACAAAGGAATGACCGAGGTCGGGGGGCTCTATGACGAGAGCATCGCGAAAATACCGATGGACGCGAAGATCGAGCTGGCCAAGAAAGTCGAAAAGCTCGCCATGCAGGACCCCCGCATCACCAAGAGCGCGGGCTCCGGCTATGGAGAAGGGGAGGGGGAGGTCTTCCTGGCCAATTCCCACGGCCTGTTGAAGAGCGCCAGATCCTCCGCCTGTTCATTCTTCGTATCCGTCGTGGCCGAAAAGGGCGAGCAAAAGTCGTCGGGGGGTGAAGGTTGCGGCCGCCGCTTCTATACCGACCTCAAACCGGCCGAGGAGGTCGCCGCCAAGGCGGCCCGCGATGCGTATTCGATGCTCGACCCCCGACCGGTAAAGACCCAGAAGGCTGCCGTGATATTCGATCGGGACGTGGCCTATGCCCTCCTGGGCGGAATCCTGGGGGCCATCGACGGGGAGTCCGTGCTTCAGGGCGCGAGCTTCCTGGGCAAAAGGATGGACCAGCGAATCGCCTCGGAGCTGGTGACGCTCGTCGACGACGGCACCCGTGAAAAAGGGTTGGGCAGCCAGCCGTTCGACGGGGAGGGCGTTCCGACCCAAAAAAGGATCATCCTCGACATGGGCATTCTCAAAGGTTTCCTGTACAACACGATCGTCGCCAAGCGGGCCGGGAGGAAGAGCGCCGGGAACGCCTCCCGGGAAGGATTTGCCTCCCTTCCCGGGATCGGGCCTCATAATTTCTATATGGCGGCCGGACAGGCCAAACCCGAGGACATCATCAAGGCCACCAAGACCGGGCTTTGGCTGAAGGAGGTCACGGGCTACGGCATCAATCCCGTGAACGGCAACTTCAGCGGCGGCGCCTCGGGCTTTTGGATCGAGGACGGCAAGGTCGCTTTCCCCGTCAAAGGGCTGACGATCGCCTCGACGGCCGACGAGATGCTCAACGGCATCGACCTTGTCGCCGACGATCTCGACCTTGACCGGACGATAACGGCCCCGACCTTTCGGATTAAGCTCATGCAGATCGGCGGGGAGTAAGGAAGTCGAGGAGGTCTCATGGAGAACAAATCCAGGTGTTGTGCTGTGTTTTCGATCGCGCTCGTCCTGATCGCAGCAGCCGCGGAGCTTGGCGCCCAGAGCGCAGACAAGGTCGCGGGGCTTTTCGACAAGTTCCAATGGCGCGCGATCGGGCCGGCTGTCATGGGCGGCCGGACGGTTGATATCGATGTCGTGGAGAGCCATCCTTCGACAATCTATACGGCCATAGGGCCGAGCGGGGTCTGGAAGTCCGAAAACAACGGAACGACCTGGACTCCGGTTTTCTTCAACGAAGCTACAGTCTCCGTGGGCGACATCGCCGTCTCTCAATCCAATCCCTCCATCATCTGGGCAGGGACCGGCGAAGCGACCTGCCGGAACAGCGTCACGATCGGCGATGGCGTCTACAAGTCTGTCGACGCCGGCAAGACCTGGACAAATATGGGGCTCAAGGAAACCCGGCATATCAGCCGGATCCTCATCAACAGGGGGGACCCCAACATCGTTTTTGTCGCCGCCATGGGACACCTCTGGGGACCCAATCCCGAGCGAGGGATCTACCGGACCCTCGATGGCGGCAAATCGTGGACAAGAGTTCTCTATGTCAATGATAATACTGGGTTTGCGGACATTTCCATGGACCCCGGGAATTCTCTCGTCCTTTACGCGGCAGCCTACGAGCACAGACGGCTGCCTTATGAATTCACCGGCGGCGGGCCCGGAAGCGGCCTTTATAAATCCGATGACAGCGGAGCGACCTGGAGGCGGCTTTCAAAGGACCTTCCCGAAGGGATCATGGGCCGGATCGGCATCGGAGTCGCCCGGAGCAAGCCGGGCGTCGTTTATGCTCTGATCGAGCACAAGGATGGAGGCATCTGGCGGTCCGAGGACTACGGGGAAAGCTGGAAGAGGATGTGCGACACGCCTACGTTCAAGCGGGTCAATACGCGCCCGTTCTACTACAGCCAGATCCACGTGGACCCCAACGACGATAAGACGGTTTATGTTCTTTCCACGGGTCTTTTTGTCTCGAACGACATGGGGGAAAAATTCAGGCCCATCGGGGCGGGGATCCACCCCGACCACCATGGTTTCTGGATCGACCCGTCCGACTCCCTCCATCTCATCGACGGAAACGACGGCGGGATCGATATCTCCTACGACGGCGGCAAAACCTGGCAGGCGGTCCAAAGCCTGGACCTGGCCGAGGTCTACCAAGTCGGCTTCGATATGAGGACGCGCTATCATGTTTATTGCGGCCTCCAGGACAACGGGTCTTGGGGAGGCCCAAGCGCTTCTCTCGACTCGCGGGGCATCGCCAACGAAGAATGGGAGACGGTCGGCGGGGGAGACGGATTTTTCGTCAAACCCGACCCCTCCGACCCGAACACGGTCTACAGCGACTCGCAGATGAACGGACTCGTCCGAACCGACCTGAGGATCGGCAGATCGAAGTCCATTCGGCCGGCCGCTTCCTGGAAAGAACCGCCTTACCGCTTCAACTGGAATTCTCCGGTCCTGGTTTCTCCCAACGATCCAAAGACGGTCTATTGCGCCGGGAATTTTCTCTTCCGGACAACGGACGAGGGGAACTCCTGGGAAACGATCAGCCCGGACCTGACCACAAACGACCCGGCCAAACAAAAGGATCCGAGAGGCCCGATTTCTTTCGAGATCTCCGGAGCCGAAGTCCATTGCACGATCACAACGATCGCCGAATCGCCGTTGGATAAAGGGACCCTCTGGTGCGGAACCGACGATGGGAATCTCCAGCTGAGCCGGGACGGCGGCAAGAGCTGGACAAACGTCATCGCCGGTGTGCCGGGTCTCCCCAAACATACCTGGTGCTCCAGGGTGGAAGCCTCGCACTTCGACCCGGGAACCGCTTTCGCGGCTTTCGACGGCCACCGGACGGACGATTATGCAACCTACCTCTATAAAACGATGGATTTCGGCAGATCATGGAAATCCATTAAAGGGAATCTGCCTTTCGGCTGGATACATGTCGTCCGGGAGGACCCCAAAAATAGGAACCTCCTCTACGCGGGCACGGAATTCGGCGTTTTTGCATCTCTGGACGGCGGAGCGACCTGGTTCACTCTAAAAAACAACCTGCCGACCGTCGCCGTCCACGATATCGCCGTCCACCCAAGGGAAAACGACCTGATCATCGGAACCCACGGCAGGGGAGTCTGGATTCTGGACGATGTTTCGTATCTCCAGGAGATGTCCGAGACGGTCCTCAACTCGAGTTTCCACCTTTTTAAAGCTAGGCCGGCGACCCTCTTCTGGAGCACGGTTAGGGGGGAACTCTACGGCAAGCCGGGCTTCCTGGGGAAAAATCCACCGCTGGGGATCATGGTCACGACCTGGAGCAAGATCGACATCAAAGAAAAGACGAGGATCGCGGTCAAAGACGGAGCGGGAGCGGGCGAGACGCTAACGGAATTCGACCTCAACCAGAAGGCCGGCCTCCAGAGGGATACCTGGAATTTTCAGTTCCTGCCGGCGGCCGCAGACGGAAAAAAATATCCGGCCTCGGGAATCGGCGCCTCGCTCCCGAGCGTTCGTCCTGGCGTTTATACACTGGAGATCAATTTAGGCGGGACCGTCTACTCGTGTCCCGCGCAAGTCCTCGCCGATCCGCGTATCGAATTCCCCCAGGATCAATGGACCGCCCAAAAGGACTTTCTTGGCCAACTCCTTAAAGTCTCTAAAAAATTGGCTTTGGCCGTAACCGCCGTGAGGAATATCCGAAGGCATCTGGATGCGCTTCAGCCCGAAATCATCAAAGCGCCACCCGAAAAATCAACCCTTTTGCGCCGAGCTTGGCATGATTTTTTTGCCAACTTCGCCAAGCTCGAAAAAGACATTCTCCCCAGGGATATATTGGCCTCTCAATTATCTCTCGAACAATCACTTCGCGGCTACTCTCTCTCCATCCAGCTTACTATCCTGGGAGAATCCATCGCTCGTTATC
>CAZJBD010000002.1:30804-74800 GCA_964544265.1 uncultured Eubacteriales bacterium | reverse complement strand
CCAAGGGGGGTTGGGGGGATTAATGATTACAGACAGAGTCTTGGGTGTGTCGCCGCGCCCCTGCGCCATTGTCTTAACCACACAAAAAAAGATACTTCCTTTCAGGTCAGGTGGCGCGAATTGACAGGGCCGGGGGCGACCGATAGAATAGGGGGCGACAGCAGGAACCCAGGGAGGGAAAATTTGGACGAGGGGTCATATATCCATGAAAAAATACTGGCGGTGTTTTGTCTGTAACGACATTCATTTCGGCCTCAAGCCCCCCGAAATCTGCCCGACGTGCGGAGTCCCGCACGCCTATGTCGAGGTCACGTCCGAGGAGGCCCGGAAGGTCGGAAGCTTGACCGAGGTTGAGTTCTCCGAAGCGGACTTCCGCGTGGCTATCGAACGGTTCACGGCGGGCAACGAGTTTCGGGTCAACCCCGACAAGGAAAAGGTCAACATGCTTTTAGCCGGGATTTTCAACAATGAGCGCAACCACGGTCTCAAGTACTGCCCCTGCCGCCTGACCAGCAAGAACCTCGCCGAGGACCTCAAAATCGTCTGCCCCTGCAACTTCCTCATCCACGAAACCTACAAGGACAAAGAGGATGGAGAATGCTGGTGCGGGCTCTTCATCAGGAGGAAAAAATGAAACGGCTGATTATGTTCCATGGGAGGGAATGCCCCCACTGCACGCGCATGATGCCCCTGGTCGAAAAATTGTTCAAGGAGACCGGAATCGCCCTCGAGAAGCTCGAGGTCTGGCACGACGAGAAAAACGCCGACCTCATGCGCTCCTACCGGCCCGTGATCGCTCCCAAGTGCGGCGGGCAGCTCCGAACCCCGACCTTCATCAACACGGAGACGAACGACTTGGTGTGCGGCGAAATCGACTATGAAAAACTCAAGGAGTGGGCGACGAAATAGGAGCTGCCAGGAGGGAAGTGATGATCGAACGCTTTGACCCCTTCAAGGGCGAGAAACTCCGTGTCCTGGACGAAACGGGAACGGCCAATAAGGACCTCGAACCCCAGCTCTCCCCCAACGACCTCAAGAGAATCTACGCCCATATGGTGACGGCCCGGACCGCGGATACCAAGGCGTTCAAGCTCCAGCGGCAAGGCAGGATGGGGACATACGCCCCGAGCCGAGGCCACGAGGCCTGTCAGGTCGGGACCGCATTCCCCTTGACCAAGGACGACTGGATCTTCCCGTACTTCAGAGACCTGGGGATGTACCTCACGCTGGGCTACCCTCTCTCGACCTATTTCTTTTATTGGATGGGGAACGAAGCAGGCCTGCGCACGCCCAACGGCCTTAACATCTTCCCTCTAGCTATTCCCGTCGCTTCCCAGATTCCCCAGGCGGTCGGCGCCGGCATGGCTGCTAATATCCGGAAGCTCCGGCTGGCTGTTGTCTGCACGTTCGGCGACGGGGCCACCTCCGAAGGCGATTTTCACGAGGGAATGAATTTCGCCGGCGTCTTCAAAACGCCCAACGTTTTCGTCTGTTATGACAACCAGTGGGCTATTTCCGTTCCCCGGTCAAGACAAACCGCAGCCGCGACAATCGCCCAAAAAGCCGCGGCCTACGGCTTCCCCGGCGTCCTTGTGGACGGGAACGACGTGCTGGCTGTTTACGCGGCCGTCCGAGAGGCAGCGGAAAGGGCAAGGAGCGGAAGGGGCCCGACCCTCATCGAAGCCCTCACCTACAGACTCTCGGATCATACGACTTCCGACGACGCTTCGAAGTACAGGACGAAAGAGGCCGTGGCGGAGTGGGAGAAGAAGGACCCGATCGAACGATTCAAAACATATCTCATAAAAAAAGGCCTTTGGGACGAGGCCTTCGAAAAAAGCGTCCAGGACGCCTCCGCCGATAAGGTGGAGAAAGCGGTGGCGGAGGCCGAGGCCGCACCCCCGCCGTCGGTCGAGGACTTTTTCACCTTCGCCTACGGCTCGATGACGCCGAACCTCAAAGAACAGCTCGAAGAAGCCAAGACCGCAAAAGGGGACGTCCGATGAACGCGACCATGGCCCAGGCGATCAACCAGGCTCTGGCCGGGGAGATGGAAAGGGACGGGCGCGTCGTCATCCTCGGCGAGGACGTCGGCGCGGACGGCGGAGTCTTCCGGATCACGGACGGCCTTGTCGACAAATTCGGCCGCGAGCGGGTCATCGATACTCCCCTGGCCGAGTCGGCGGGCGTCGGAGTGGCGGTCGGCATGGCGGCCCTCGGGCTTAGGCCCATTATCGAGATCCAGTTCATGGGGTTCATCTATCCGGCCTTCAATCAGATCGTCTCCCACGTCGCAAGGTTGCGAAACAGGACGCGAGGCCGTTTCACGGTCCCCCTGGTCATCCGGACTCCATACGGCGCCGGGGTTCGCGCCCTGGAGCACCATTCGGAAAGCACGGAGGCCTTTTTCTGCCACATCCCCGGCCTGACCGTCGTCGTCCCTTCAACGCCTTATGACTCCAAGGGCCTGCTTATCGCCGCGATCCGGGGGGAAGACCCCGTCCTTTTCCTCGAGCCGACCCGTCTTTATCGGGCGGAAAGACAGGAAGTTCCAGACGAAGCCTACGAAGTGCAGATCGGGAAGGCAAGGATCGCCCGGGAAGGCAAGGACCTGACGATCATCGCCTGGGGTGCGATGGTCCCGTTGGCGGAGCGGGCAGCCGTCCGGGCTGCAGAGAGCGGCTGGAGCACTGAGGTCATCGACCTGAGGACCTTGTCTCCGATGGACCGGGAAACGATCATCAAGTCGGTCAAAAAGACGGGCCGGGCCCTTGTCGTCCATGAAGCGCCCAAAACCTGCGGCCTGGGCGCGGAGATAGCCGCCCTCATCGGCGAAAAAGCCCTTCTCAGTCTTGAGGCTCCGGTCCTGAGAATCACGGGATGGGACGTCACTCCCCCGCTTCCGAAGGGTGAGGACGTTTACTATCCGAACCCGGAACGAATCTTCCTGGGCATAAAACGGCTGATGGAGTTCTGAACATGGCTAAGCAATTCCGGTTTCCTGACGTCGGTGAAGGAATCACCGAGGGCGAGATCGTCCGTTGGACGGTCCAGGAAGGCGACGAGGTCAAGGTCGACCAAACGCTGGGCGAGATCGAGACAGACAAGGCCGTCGTGGAGATGCCGTCTCCCTATGCAGGAACCGTCCTTAAACTGCACTTTAAGCCCAGGGACATCATCAAAGTCGGCCAGGTCCTGGTGACCATCGGCGAAAAGGGCGAAGCGGTCGCTGAGGCGCTGGCGGGAATGCCGACCCCTAAAGAAGCCGGAGCTCAAGCCGCTGTCCGGGCCGCGGCCGTGCCGGGTGCAATTCCAGGAGAGTCTTTGGCAATCCCGAAGGTCCGCGCCTTTGCCCGCGAGCTCGGGGTTGATCTGGCATCGGTCGAGGGGAGCGGCGGAGGAGGACGAATCACCGAAGACGATGTCCGGCGCGCCAAGGAAAAGGCCGCCGGGGCCGAAAAGAAACCGGAGCTAAAGATCAAGCCCAAATTCGACTTCTACGGGCCCTTGGAATACGTCCCCCTTCGCGGAGTGAGGCGGGCCACGTCCCGGAGACTTTCCGAATCCATCCGCAAGGCCGTCCATGTGACCCACTTTGACGAAGCGGATGCCTCGGCACTCATCGCCCTGCACGAAAGGATGAAGGGCGAGGCCGAAGCCAAGGGGATCAAGCTGACCTACCTTCCCTTTATCGTCAAGGCCGTGATCGAGGCCCTCAAGCTCCACCCAATGTTCAACGCATCCGTGGACGACGAGTCCGAGGAGATCATCGTCAAGAAATATTATAATATCGGCATCGCCGTGGACGTCCCGGATGGACTCATCGTGCCCGTGGTCAAGGGGGCGGATATGAAGACCGTTTTTGAGATCGCCGAGGACATCGGGAATCTGGCCAAGGCCGCCCGGGCCCGAACCCTCGACCTCGCCGACCTCAAGGGCGGGACATTCTCCATCACCAATGTCGGGTCAATCGGCGGGGACGCAGCCACGCCCATTATCAATTATCCGGAGGTCGCGATCCTGGCCACCATGCGGATCGGCGAACGGGTGAGGGCGGAGAACGGCGCGGTCAAGGTGAAAACGATCCTCCCTCTCTGCCTATCCTTCGACCACCGTGTCGTTGACGGCGCCGAGGCTGCCCGCTTTTCAAGGGACCTGGTCAAGCTGCTGGAAGAGAAATAGGGACACAATACCAATTTCCGAATTTACTGAAACGACGAATTCTCCAGGGGAAAATCTGATAATTCGGAAATTGGTATTGTGTCCCTGATTTATTTGGCTCCTGATTTATTTGGCTAGATGGAGCCACGAGGCGAGTCCCCATAACAAGGCGCTGAAGAGGGCTGTACTGGGAATGGTTAAGACCCAGGTCCAGACGATTTTATAAGCAACGCCCCAATGCACAGCCGAAAACTTCGTAACGGCGCCGACGCCGATGACGGCGCCGGTTATAGTATGGGTTGTTGAAACGGGAGCCCCTACGAGGGAAGAAAAGATAATCGCCGCCGCCGAAGCCGTCTCGGCACTAAACCCGTGAACGGGTTTCAATTTCGTCATTTTCATGCCCAAGGTTTCTATTACTTTCCATCCTCCGGCCAGAGTCCCCAAGGCGATGGCCATATAGCAGCTGATGATCACCCAAAAAGGCACATAAAATGTATTCCCCAAATAGCCTGTGCTATAAAGAAGAACGGATATTACCCCCATCGTCTTTTGGGCATCGTTGGTTCCGTGAGCAAGGCTGTAAAAGCCGGCCGAAACCAATTGTAGCCGGCGGAACCAGACATCGATTTTCCTGAGGTTAGAATGTCGAAAGATCCGGTAGACGACAACCATGATGACCATGGCCAGGAGGAAACCGATCAACGGAGAAAGGACGATGAAAAGACAGATCTTCAAGATACCCGAAACGACGAGAGCCTGGAATCCGGCTTTAGCAATACCGCTACCGATCAAGCCTCCGATGAGGGCATGAGAGACGCTGATGGGCAAGCCTGCTTTCGTGCAGAAGTGTGCCCAGAGAACCCCGCTGAGCAAGGCGATCAAGATCAAGACGGGCGAGATGATGGAGGAATCGATGACTCCCATCCCGATCGTCCTGGCCACCCGCACGCCAAAAATAAAAGCGGCCAGAAAGTTAAATGCTGCCGCCCAGATCACGGCCACGCGGGGAGAAAGGACCCGGGTGGACACGACCGTGGCTACGGAATTGGCGGCATCGTTCATCCCGTTCAGAAAATCAAACAACAGGGCTATGGAGATAATCAGTATGATGAAGGCCAGCATGCCGATTCTAAATGATCACGTATGTTCCAAAACAATGCCCTCGGTGATGTTTCCGACATCCTCACAGCGATCTGTGGACCGCTCGATATATTGCAGGATATCCTTCCATTTAATCAATTCACGCACATCCTGTTCATCGCGGAACATGCGGGCTAAAGTGCTGCGCCGAATATAATCCGCCTGGTCTTCCAGGCGATTGATTTCCACGGTCAGCTCGAGAATCCGCTGAGGTTGCTTGAGGTTGCGAAGCAACTTGACCATTTCCTGGACCATCCGGACGCTCTCAAGGAGAACCCGCGCCAATTCCTTGGCTTCGTCAGGGATATGACGGGGCTGGTACATGTCAATCCGGGAACTCCCGCCTTCGGCCGTGTCGAGGATGTCATCCATCGCGCACGCTAGGAGATGGATGTCATCACGGTCAATAGGGGTGATAAATGTCTTGTGCAGGTGGGCGATTATGGCATGAACGATTTGGTCTCCTTCGTGCTCCATGGTTTTTACCCTCAGGGCGTCCTCAGCATAACCGCTATCCTTTTCCATCATTTCATTGAGGACCCGCACGCCCTCCACGATTTTATCCGCCAAGTTGTCGAATTGGATGAAGAAGAATTCATCCTTGGGCATAATTCTTTTCCACACGGTTTCCTCCTTGCCGACACCTTGAGGATATCAATATCATTTAAAGAAACTGGATTCTATCACTCCTCCCAAAAAGTATCAATCATGTTAAAAAAGCCGTACGGTTAGGATCCATTCGCCGGCATGGGACATGCCCTCCGAAAACGATCTTCAGCCGAATTCGAGTCGTCGAGGGCATATATTTCGCTGTTTGAATATGTCCAAAAACCGCGATGATTAGGGCGTTGGTGAAGTCGAAAGCTATAGCGACGAAGATGATGAAAGCGACTAGCGCCGGATCCCAGCGGAGCATCCTTAGACGGTTTTAACGGCGATGTCTTCAATGGTGTTGCTGACCTTCTGAAATACATCCATGATGAATTCCAGCGTGTACAGGACGTCCTTCCATTTGTTGACCTTGGTGGGATCGCCCTCCTCCTGAAAAAGCATCCGGAGCCCCTTATCATAGGCCGTGTCGGCTTCATCTGCCAAACTGTGGATGTCGCAGATCATTTGCCAGATGCGGTCGGTATACTTCTGCTTTTCAAAACATTCCTTGATCAAGGCGTTGAGCTTCTCCGTAGCTTCCTTGATGAGCCTGGCAAACTCGTTGACGAAGTTCTTTTTTTCAATCATCTCGTAAAGATAGATGCTGTGGAAGGCGTTCTCCAGGAGATCGACGATATCGTCCAACTCCTGGACTAGACGGTCAATGCCCTCCCGGTCGAGGGGCGTCATGAAGCTCTGGTTGATGAGGTTGATCACCCGATGGGCGATGGTGTCGGCCCCGTGCCTGATTTCCTTCGCCCTCCTCGAATAGGACTCGAAATCCTTATATCCCGATGCGAAATCCTGAAAGAGCGCCGTCATCTCGGATAGACAGGACAAAATCTGCGAGAAGCACTCGTAAAAAGCCGGTTCCTCAGGTAGCAAGAATTTCATGCTGTTTTCTTTGGATTTGCCTTCTCTATATTAAAATATCAAACCCAGGCCGGGATTCAAGTCAACGTGAGCAAGCCGCGTGTCCAAGCGTCCGAAGGTCATGGAAAGAGACGCGCCGCACGCCGATTTGCCCTCATGAGGAATGCTTTTCGAAAACAGCCCGTACTCGAATTCGAAATAACGAGGACATGTTTTTCCCCTATTTAAAGATGTTTAAAAAAACCGTAATGATCATGGCGTTGGTGAAGTCGATAAAGAACGCTCCGACCATGGGGACGACGAGGAAGGCGCGCGGCGCCCGCCCGTAGCGTTCGACGAGGGATTTCATGACGGCCATGGCGTTGGCGGTCGTCCCCATCATGAAACCGATGAACCCTCCACCCATGACGGCCGAATCGTAGTCGCGGCCCATAAGCTGGAAAAGGGGCCAAAAACAGGCCACTGAGACCAGAACGAGCTGGCCGATAAGGATGACGACGAGGGGCAAGAAGAGCCCGCTCAGCTCCCAGAGCTTCAGAGTCATCAGGGCGACGACCAGGAACAGGGAAAGAGCCACGTGACCGATATCGTCGATGGTCCTCTGGGAGATTCCGAGCCATCCGGTCAGGTCGTCAAAGTTTCTGAACAGGGCCGCCACGAACATCGCCCCGATATAAGCAGGCAGGGTAAAGTGGAGCAGAGTGAAGAGTTGGCTCAGCCATGAGCCCGCCCACATCGCGGCCAGGATGATGACCGAGTTTTTAAGCAGAACATAGGCTCCCGTATCCTCATCCGCCGGGGCCGAAACGGGGGCCTCGGGCATCTTCTCCTCAACGAGCTCTTCGGCCGTCTCCATCTCGGGCATCCCTCCCCGGAACCGGCCCCTTTTCACCCTGTGTTTTTCAATGATCAGCGTGCTCACCGGACCGCCGATCAGGCCGCTGGTCGTGATCCCGAACATCGCGGCCGCCACGGCGATGGTTGCCGCCCCCGCGACGCCGGCTTTTTCGAAAAGCGGGGCAAAGGCCAGGCCCGTGGCCGGGCCTCCGGTCAGGGTCACCGAGCCGCTCAGGACGCCGAACAAAGGGTGGAGCCCGAAGGGCAGGGCAATCAGGATGCCGAGGATGTTCTGGAGCACGGCAAAGACCGTCGCAACGAGGAAGAATCTCAAGACCTGGGGGCCTCCGACCTTGAGCAGGCTGACGCTGGCTCCGAACCCGATCGTCGTGAAGAAGGCGATCATCAGCGGATCGCGGAGCGTCGTGTCGAACTCGAAGAGGACCGCGCCGTACCGGCGGGCGGCGAGCGTCAAAAGAGCGACGACAAGACCGCCCACGACCGGAGCGGGGATATTGTATCGCGCTAGCGGTTTAATGAACCTACGCAATGCGTATCCGGCGAAAAGAACGACGCCCGAAAAAGCCACCGTGTGAACGAGGTTGAGTTTGAGCACAGGCGCCTCCTTGAAAACAGAGGAGGGGATTATAGCACAGAGAACTCCTCCCGGTACGACCCCGTGCCATTATTCGTTCTTGCATAAAAAAGGCTGGCCCGGCCGCTAAACGCGTGGACGGAAAGATCTGAATTGTGATATAAGAAGGATTTCCGGCAGGCCTGCAGATCAACCGGAGGAAACAGGATGAGTCAAACGTTGTTCAGGACGAAACCGCTCGGCGAGCTTCTGGCCGATACGGCCGTAGAGGGCCACTCCCTGAAGAAAACGTTGAGGGTCTGGGACCTGATTGCCCTGGGAATCGGTTGTATCATCGGCGTGGGCATTTTCGTCCTGCCGGGTGTCGAGGCCGCCAGACACGCCGGACCAGGCATCATCCTATCCTTCGCCATCGCGGGCCTCGCCTGCGCCTGCTCGGCCCTCTGCTACGCGGAACTGGCCGCCATGATCCCCGTCGCTGGGTCGGCCTACACGTACGGCTACGCCACCCTGGGAGAGCTCCCGGCCTGGATCATCGGCTGGGACCTTCTCCTCGAGTACATGGTCGCGGCTTGCCTCGTTTCAATCGGCTGGTCGGCCTACTTCGTCAACCTCCTCAACAACCTTCTTCGTCCCTGGGGGATCGCCCTCCCCGTTTCCCTGACGAACGCTCCCATCGACTGGAGCGACCAGCTCCGCCGGTTCGTTTCGACGGGGGCGGTCATCAATATTCCGGCCATCGCCATCATCTTCGTTCTCTGCGTCCTCCTCATTCGCGGGATCAAGGAAAGCGCGCGCGTTAACCTGATCATCGTCATCATCAAGATCGCCGTCATCGTCTTTTTCATCGTCCTAGCCGTCTGGTATATCAAGCCCGGCAACTGGCAGCCGTTCATGCCCTTCGGATTCGGCGGAGTCATGACGGCCGCGGCCATCGTCTTCCTCGCGTTCGTCGGCTTCGACGCCGTATCCACGGCCGCCGAGGAGGCCGTCAATCCTCAGCGCGACATGCCCATCGGCATCATGGCCTCCCTGGCCGTGGCCACTGTGCTCTATATGTCCGTCTCGGCCATCATGACCGGCGTGGTCCCATACCATAAGCTCGGAGTCCCCGATCCCGTGGCCCTCGTCCTCAACGAACTCCAGATGCCCTGGGCCTCGATCATTGTCAGCTTTGGGGCGATCGCCGGGATCACGAGCGTTTTGCTCGTCCTCCTCGTCGGTCAGCCCCGGATCCTCTTCGCCATGTCCAGGGACGGCCTCCTGCCGCTCATGCTCTCCAAGGTCCATAAGCGTTTTCAAACCCCATACATGACGACGATTCTCACGGCCCTCGTCGTCGCCGTCGGATCGGCCCTTTTGCCTATTCGGGTCGTCGCCGAGCTCTGCTCCATCGGCACGCTCTTCGCTTTCATCATCGTCTGCAGCGGCGTCATCGTCATGCGCTTCACCCGAAGGGACTTCCACAGGCCTTTCAAAGTCCCCCTCTTCCCCTGGCTTCCGGCCGCCGGCACGCTCCTCTGCGCCTACCTCATGATCAACCTTCCGAAAACGGCCTGGGAACGATTCGTCATCTGGCTGGTCATAGGATTGACGATCTTCTTCTTTTACAGCCGCAAGCACAGCCGGCTGGCCAAGATGAAGTAGGGGTCAAACCTACAGCCTTAATAAAAAGCAGTTTTCGGCGTTTGTTGTTAAGTTTGTTAGGATTGTAGGTTTGACCCTTACTTTATTTAACGAATAAGCCTATAATAAAAACCTAACGACGCGCGACTCGGTTTAAATCCCTGACGTTCGCCAAAAAGGTATTGGTATCCATGAAGACAGACATCGCCAAAATGCGGAATATCGGGATCAGCGCCCATATCGATTCGGGGAAGACAACGCTGACGGAAAGGATCCTTTTTTACTGCAAAAAGATCCACAAGATCCACGAAGTCAAGGGGAAGGACGGGGTCGGGGCCACGATGGATTCGATGGACCTGGAGCGAGAACGGGGGATCACCATCGCCTCCGCAACGACCAACGTCCAATGGGCGGACCACTCCATCAACATTATCGACACGCCCGGACATGTCGATTTCACGATCGAGGTCGAGCGCTCCCTGCGGGTGCTCGACGGGGCCGTCCTTGTCCTCTGCTCGGTCGGCGGCGTCCAATCTCAAACCATCACCGTCGACCGCCAGCTCAAACGCTACCGCGTCCCCCGGATCGCTTTCATCAATAAGCTGGATCGAACCGGCGCCAATCCCTACAAGGTCAAGGATCAGCTCGTGGAGAAGCTCGGCCACAACGCCGTCCTGATGCAGATCCCCATCGGCCTGGAAAGCAACCTCCGGGGCATCGTGGACCTGACAAGCATGAAAGCCTATTATTTTGACGGCCCCGATGGAGAGATTATCAGGGAGGAAGAGATCCCCTTCGGCCTTCTCGAAGAAGCTCGCCGGAAGCGGGAGGAGATGCTGGATTCAGTCTCCATGGCCTCCGACGAACTCATGACGGCAGTCCTCGAGGACCGGGCCACCGAAGACCTCATCCATAAAGCCGTTCGCAAGGGCACCATCTCCCGGGAGCTGACGCCTGTCTTCATGGGATCCGCCTACAAGAACAAGGGAATTCAACTTCTTCTAGACGGCGTCGTCCGTTACCTTCCCGACCCGTCCGACGTCGAGAGCACCGCGTTGGACCTGGAAAACGAAGGCCACGAGACCAAGCTCAAAGCTGACCCTTCGGCCCCGACGGTTGCCCTGGCCTTCAAACTCGAGGATGGCCCTTACGGCCAGCTGACCTATATTCGTATTTATCAGGGAAGAATCCAGAAGGGCAGCGAGCTTTTCAACAACCGTTCCCGCCAGAGATTTAAGGTCGGCCGTCTGGTCCGCATGCATGCCGACAGCATGGAAGACATCCAGGAGGCCGAGTGTGGAGACATCGTCGCTCTGTTCGGGATCGAATGCGCCTCCGGCGACACCTTCGTGACACCGGGCCTGAACCTAACCATGACGTCCATCTATGTCCCCGAGCCGGTCATCTCCTTGGCGATCAATCCGGCGGACAATGCTTCGGCCGACCGCATGGCCAAGGCGCTCCTCCGGTTCACCAAGGAGGACCCAACGTTCCGAAGCTACGTTGACCCGGAATCCAACGAAACCATTATCCAGGGGATGGGCGAACTGCACCTGGACGTCTATATCGAGCGCATGAAACGGGAGTACCGGGCCGAGGTCCTGACGGGCAAACCACAGGTCGCCTACCGCGAGGCCATCGTCCGGAAGGTGGATTTCGACTATACCCATAAGAAGCAGACGGGAGGCGCAGGCCAATTTGCCCGTGTCATCGGATCCCTCGAACCTTTGGCCAAGGGAAATTATGAGTTCGTCAACAACGTCAAGGGCGGGCGCATCCCCAAGGAGTTTATCCCGGCCTGCGACAGGGGCTTCCAAACCGGCTTGAAAAAAGGACAGCTCATCGGGTTCCCCGTCATAGGCATCCGCGTGACCCTCGACGACGGCCAATCCCACCCCGTCGATTCCTCGGACCTCGCCTTCCAGACGGCCGCCCAGGGGGCCTTCCGGCAGGCTTATCCGAAGGCCAAACCTCAGATCCTCGAGCCCATCATGAAGGTCTCGGTCGAAGGTCCGACGGAATTCGCGGGCCATGTCTTCGGCAGCATCAACCAGAGACGGGGGGTCATCGCGAGCTCGATCGAAGACGGGACCTTCTCGCGGGTTGATGCCGAGGTCCCTCTGGCCGAGATGTTCGGCTACTCGACGGTGCTCCGTTCCCTGACCCAGGGCAAGGCGGAGTTCACGATGGAATTCTTGAAATACGGGAGGGTGCCGGGCCAGGTGGCCGAGTTCCTCATGGCCAAACAGCAGGAAAAACGAAAAAAAGGCGCTTCGAAATAAAGGGAGGAGACTCAGTCCATGGTCAACACCGAAATCATCCAAAGGAGCCCGATCCGGAACCTCGAGAAATCCATCCACGGCGGCCTGGGCAAGGGCAATATCGGGGTGTTGGCCTCGCGCAAGGGCGTCGGCAAGACGGCCTGCCTAGTTCACATCGCCACGGACAAGCTTCTCCAGAAGAGACCCGTCATCCACGTCTCCTACGCCAGCCGGGTGGACTACATCATCACCTGGTACGAAGAGATCCTGAAGGAGCTGTCCAAAAAAAAGGGCATGAAAGCGGCGTCCGAATTCCATGACGACATCATCAAAAACCGGGTCATCATGAACTTTAACCAAGACGGCGCCAAGACCGAGCAGGTCCTCAGGAGCCTGGAGGCCATGATCATCCACGGTAATTTTGCCGCGGACACGATCATTGTCGACGGCTTTGATTTCGTCCAGGGCACCCCGGAGGATATTCGGAAGTTCAAGGAATTCGCCGCCCGCCTGGGGCTCGAGGTCTGGTTCAGCGCGTCCCTTAAGGGGGATGATCCTCTTTTCGACGACAAGGGCGTGGCGTTCATGCTTCATAATTACCTGGGCACGATCGACGTCCTCATCTCCCTGCGCCACGAGAGCGGGATCGTCAGACTGGACCTGGTCAAGGCCCACGACCTGCCAGTTTCAGACAAGCTTCGCCTCAGGCTCGATCCCAAGACTCTTCTTATAGCCAAGGCCGGGAATCCGCCGGTCCGCGAATAAAGGAAAGGTCCACAATCCAGGAAACGAAGGGGTGGTCCCGGAGGCCCTGGCCGGCAGCGTTAAGCACTGAATCCGATTGACCGGCTCCTGGCTCTTGATTAAGATGAGAGCCGCGATATCGAAATGCCTGTATTGTCCATCTCTGCGCCGGATCCATTCCATCTCCTCGTTTTGCGCTTCTGCCTCCTGCTGCCCTACGCTTCCGCCTGTCGGATCCTTTCCTGTCTTTGGAGTCAAAGCTTATTTCGGGCGGTCGTCTGCCCCGAGGAATGGTGTCATTTTCGTCAAGACTTCGGCTTATTAGCCGGGCCGCCGGGACGGAAGTCCGGAGTCTTTCAAAGGCAGATGCAGGTGACGAGATTGGCCCTGCCCCGTTTGAAAGAGCTCAGCCGTTGGGAAAAGCCAAACCGACCGCCCGCTTGGCTGACAATCGATGGATTCGAGAAGGTTCGTCGGCTGATCGCCGAGGGCCGGAAAGTCGTGATCGTAAACAGCCATTATGGGGCTTTTCAGTGTGTTCCGCTTCTCCTGTGCCGTCTCGGCTTCCGGCTTAGCTCGATCGAATGTGCTGATATCTTCTCAATCTTGAAGGTCCACCGGCCTGAAGGATTGACCATTATCCCGACTGCGGGAGAGTTCCTGGCCCGGTCCGCTCTGCGGGCTAAGCGCTGCCTGGACTCCGAGCGGCTGCTCTGCATCGCCGCCGACGGCTACAATGGAACCAGCGGTTTTAGCCTGATCTTTCATGGACGGCGCCGATTTTTTGCCTCAGGATTCGCCGAACTGGCCGTCGAATGCGGGGCCGACATCATCCCCGTCATGGCCCCTATTGTCGATACCGGGAAAGTCAGGATCGAATTCCTCGATCCTCTTGGCGGTAAAACTTCTCAGGAGCGAAGGCAACGGGTCGAGTCGCTCGTTCGGCAATACGCGCGGCTGTTGGAAGAACGTTGGTCTGAAGACCCGGGCAATATCTTCAACATGGACAAGTTCGTAACTCTCCCGGAGGCGGGGGCCGAAGGAAGAAACAATTAAGAGAGGAGAATGTCATGGCCGAACCCTGGAGCGACAGCCAACAATCTTTGATAGAAGGCGCACGGCGCTTCGCGGAGCAGATCCTTGCGCCACGCCCTCCGGCCCTCGATTTCGATCGCTGGGCCTGGGATGCCTGCGCTCGAGAGGGCATTTTGGGCGCCCCCTTGCCGTCGGAATGGGGCGGCGGCGCCCACGGCGCCCTGACCACGGTTGGCATCTTCGAAGCCCTCGGGAGCGGGGGGGCAGACCGGGGGCTTCTGTTCGCCATGAGCGCGCATTTATTCGGAGTCGCCGTGGCCGTCTCCCGTTTCGGCAGCAAACAGCAAAAGGACCTTTGGGGTGAGAGGTTGGCCGGCGGCGGCGCCGTCGGAGCTCTGGCCGCTACCGAGGAAACCGGAGGCTCAAGCCTCTCGGATATGGCCACCGTCGCCAAGGACAGCGGAGCCGGTTACCAAATCCGCGGGGCCAAGATCCTCGTCACGAATGGTCCAGTCGCCGACCTCTTTCTGCTCATCGCTTCAGAGAATCCCCGGCGCGGACTCCTTGGATTGACGGCATTCCTTTTACCCCGGGATATGCCAGGTCTGAGCATCAAGCCGTTGACTCCCACCCTGGGCCTTGCGGCCGCGCCCATGGCCCGGCTCGAGCTCTATGACGTCCCTCTGCCGAAGGAGGCCGTCCTCGGCCGGTCAGGCGGCGGATTCGCCGTGATGAAAGTCAGCATGCAATGGGAACGGACGTGTCTCTTGGCCGGTTTCTTGGGGGCAGCGGAGCTGGATCTCAAACGATGTCTGAAATATGTTCGAGGCCGGCGGGACGGCGCCGGTTCTCTTTTCAATCATCAAGCCGTTTCACACCGCCTGGCGCGCACACACTGCAGGCTCGAAGCGGCCCGCCAGCTCCTCTACCGGGGAGCTTTGGCCATCGATTGCCAGGAAGATCCCCTGCTGTGGCCGGCCAGGGTCAAGCTGTTCGTGGGCGAGTCCATTATCGAATGCGCAGAAGAGCTCTTGCGGGTTTACGCTGGAGCCGGATGGCTGGATGAGGGCGGCGCAGGGACCGCCCTAAAGGACGTCGTGGCTGTAATGTCCGCCTCGGGAACGTCGGACGTCATGCTGAACATCATCTCTGCCTGCATCAAATAAAGGAGCTACGGTGGCCCCGACATCCTCTTCGCTTCTCCATTCCCCGCTCCTCAATTTTGAGCCGGGGCAGGAACGAAAAACCGCGGTCGCTTGGCCCGCGGGGTCTATAACCTACAACGAGCTCCGCGGACCTGTCTTGCGCATCGCAACCCGGCTCAGGAAGTCGGGGATCGGCCAAGGCTGTCGAGTCGCCGTTTGCCTGCCAAAATGTGTCGAAGCCGTCCAAGTCATTCTCGGAGTGCTGGCCTCGGGCGCGGCCTACGTCCCGCTTGCGGCGTCGTCCCCGGTCCAGTATATCCACAAGCAGGTCCAGGATGCCCAGGCCGGTCTTCTGGTAACAACACCCAGAATCCGGTCGCTGCTCGCTACGGCCTGCCCGGCTAAAGACTGTCCGCCTTCGGTCACCGTCTCTGGAATCGATACAGGTCATGGGCTTGATCCCTGGATCGGGGATGTTCTAGCTGCCGAGCTTCCGGTCATCGATCCAGAGGACCAGGCAGCTATTCTCTATACGTCCGGAACGACCGGAGAGCCGAAGGGCGTCGTGCTTAGTCATCGTAATATTCTTTCCTTCGTTGAATGGGCGATCGCACGCTTCGGGCTTAGCCCGGAGGACCGTTTTGTCAGCCATGCCCCATTCTATTTCGACCTCTCGACACTCGACCTCTTCGCGACCCTAAGACTCGGGGCCGCGGTCTTCCTCCTGAATGAGAAACTCGTTTTGTTTCCCCAGGCTGTGGCCCAAGCCGTTCGGGCGCAGCGCTGCAGCATCTGGTATTCCGTCCCAACCGCGCTCCGTTTTCTGCTTGAGCATGGTCGTCTTGAGCATGGCGGTCTGCCTTCCTTGCGGACGATATTTTTCGCTGGAGAGGTCTTCCCGCTGGCCGACCTGCGCAAGCTCATGGGCCTGCTCCCCGGCCCTCGCTACGTAAACCTCTACGGTCCGACGGAAACCAATGTCTGCACCTATCATATCCTGCCCGGCCCTCCGGATGAAAAGCAGGCGGAAATCCCAATCGGACTCCCCTGCGAGCACCTGGAGGTCGGTCTCCGCGGGGAAAACGGGAGGCCTCCTGCCGCCGGCCGGGCCGGAGAAATATGGGTAGCAGGCCCGTCCGTAATGCGTGGCTATTGGAGACGGCCGGACCTAACCCGGGCCGTTCGCTTAAACCGCAGGGATGACTCATTCCTGACCGGCGATTTCGGCGCTCTCGGGTCCGACGGCCGGTTCTTTTTCCGCGGTCGCCGAGATCGTCAAGTGAAAATCCGCGGCCACCGGGTAGAGCTTACGGAAATCGAGAGTGTTTTAGCCTCATGCCCCGGCGCAAGCCAGGCGGTGGTCGTCGGCCACGGGCTCGAGAGCCTAAATCCCCGCCTTATCGCCTTTATCGTCCCCGCCCTCGAAGCAGCGCTTTCAGCAACGACGCTCCGCAGATTCTGCGCCGGCCGGCTGCCCTCCCATGCCGTGCCAGCATCCTTTTTTGTCCGTTCCGGACTGCCCCTTCTCCCGAACGGCAAGGTCGATCGGGCCCGGCTGACGGAATGGGCGGCCGAGGCCATGACGAAAGAATCCAGGGAAAGGAAAACCTCATGAACACAGACCAAGATAAGATCATCCAATGGATTCGAGAGATCTGCCTTCATGGCGAACTGGAAACCGTGCTGACTGAAGACTCTGCCTTGCTCGAAGAGGGACTCCTCGATTCCATGAAGGTTGTCCAGCTGGTCACCCTCTTGGAGGACCTGCTCGGACGTCCTCTGCCCATAGACGAAGTCACGGCCGAGAATTTCGAATCGCCGAAGCGGATCGCGGCCATGATCCGAAGGTTGCGTGAAACAGGCGACGATCCCGGCTTCAACAGGTCCTGATGAGAGGACTCACAAAAGATACACCCGGCCGGACGACAGGAGAGATCAGATATGATGAGAATCAGCTCGTGGATAGCTAAGATCGAGGACGCGATCCTGCGGCAGCTTCGTGGGAAAAGCCCCGAGGAATGGACGATCGATCGATTGAGGGTGCGGGGAGTCCGGATAGGAAAGAACTGCCGGATCTATGCACAAGGATTTTCGAACGATCCCTATCTCGTCGACATCGGAGATCACGTCCTTGTCGCCCCCGGCACTCAATTTATCACCCACGATGGGGCCGTCTGTCTTTTCCGTGATAAACACCCCCAGATCCAGCTCTTGGGAAGGATCACCGTGGGGAGCAACACGTATATCGGGCTTAACAGCATTATCTTGCCTAATACCGTAATAGGAAACAACTGCATCATTGGGGCGGGATCCGTGGTCCGGGGCGTCATCCCCGACAATTCGGTCGTGCTGGGTAATCCGGCCCGGATCGTCATGTCCACGTCCCTGGCCGAAAAAACCTTGGTCCATCACAAGCATCGCCTGGATACCCTGTCAGTGCCGGCCGCAGAAAGAGAACGGATCATTAAAGCGCATTTCGGGCTTCTCTGAGCAGACGCTCCGGCCGATAACCTCTTGACAGACTCTCTCAGCCTGTTCAGCCTGCCCCTTCTCTCCTGGCTTCGTGCCGGATTCAATTTGCACGTCCCTGTTCGCAGGGATTTCAAATATCGACATCTTTTGGACATGGGCTCTCGCGATTATTGACATCGCCGAAGGGCCGGCGATATATTACCGGTATGGAGAGGAGCGCCGGTTCAGCGCCCGAAGCGAGAATCGGGCTCCCCCGGAAAAAACAAATTCACATCTCTCGGCCCTTGCCGCGCGTCAAACGTTCTCTCTGGTTCCTGGGCGAAGTGCCGTCATCATTCGAAAAGGCCGCGGCCTTCATTCAATCCTTAGCCGAAGAGGCCCCCCAGTATCGCTTGGTGATGATGTCTTCCGACCCGCAGACGCAGAATTGGCTTCGGGAAAGGTTCGTGGACGACGAGGTCTTGCCTTTCCCGGGGAATTCGGGGGCCGTCGCCCGACGCTATTTTCGGCGACTTCGTCCGGCGCTCATCATGACTTTGGACCCGGGGGGATCGAAACCGGCCTCGATACATGAGCATGCCGTTTCGAATTCCGTACCCATGGTTGCTTTGCCTTCTGGGACCCCGGTGCCAGACGGCCACAATTTCCTCGCGCGTCTAGTTAAGCCCGCTCCGTATGAGCATCCGGTGAACCAGGCCTGGCGCGTTCCGACCTGGCGGGACCGGGCTGGACAGAGCCGCCTCTGGAAATCATTTGCACCCTATTTCAACAGACGCCGCATCGATGATTGGGACGCTTTAGGCTTGAGGCTGGGGAATCCCCAATCCATCCTATGCCTCGGAAACGGCCCTTCCTCTGAAGACCTAAAGCTGGCCAATCTTGATTACGACTGCCTGATGCGAGTCAACTGGCGCTGGAAACTCCGAGGTTTTCTGACCGATCCAGACGTCGTCTTTGTGGGTGATGCCTCAACCTTCCATCGCTTGCCTCCGCGCGTCTTCGGCTTGTGGAACATCTGGCTCGAATACGCGATGCTCCTCAGGCATTTTATCACCCACGGACCCCGCCGCATGGAGTATTTCACCATGGAACGGATATCCCCGTTGATTCGGGACCGTTTTTGGCGGGCCCGGCCGAGCAACGGTCCCCTCATGGTGGCAGCCGCGGTCGCCCTCCGGCCGAAGCGGCTGACGATCGCCGGAATAGACCTTTTCCGCCACCCCGAAGGCCGGTATCCGGGCGACACCGTTTCCCTCAACGAATACTCGCGCGTCCATACGAGGGAGGTGGACGTGGCCATTATCGACCTCGCTCTAAGAGACTTCCCGGGCGAACTCGTCATCTTCGGCGACACTCTCCGCCAGGCCCTGGAGGACATTCGAACCCGCAATGCGTCATCCATTTGTTCTTCCGGAGAAAACCGGCCGGCTGCCCAGAGACCCTAATAAATGAAAGCCTGCGTTTTTCTGCCCAACTGGGTCGGCGATCTGGTCATGGCCACGCCCACCCTTCGCGCCTTGCGCCGCCATCTGGGCGGCGAGGCCCGGATCGTCGGCATCATGAAGCCCTACCTCAAAGATGTCCTGGCCGGGATGCCCTGGCTGGACGAGATCTGGTTCTATGATCGTGGGGGCACGGACCCCGAGGTCCGTCCTCCGGCCCTGGCCTATCGACTCCGACGCGCCCGGTTTGATCTTTGTCTTCTCCTGACGAACGACTTCCTTTCGGCTTTTCTGGCTTGGGCCGGACGTTCGGCCGAGCGGGTTGGCTATGCCCGCTACCGCCGGGGACCGCTCCTGACGCGCAAGCTTTATCCGCTTCGCAACGGAAGGCACTTCGTTCCCTTTTCAACGCTCGATTATTATCTTCAACTCGCCTACGCCCTGGGATGTCCCCCCGAACCCCCTAGAATGGAGATTGCGACAACGGACCCGGACGAACGCCGGGCAGACGACACTTGGAAGAAACTGGGCCTGAAGCCTGGGGAGGAAGTTGTGACCCTGAATTCGAGCGGCGCCTACGGTGCAGCAAAATTATGGCCGGACGAAAACTTCGCAGAGCTGGCCCGGAGGATCGCGGCCGAGATGAATTTTAATGTCCTTGTGATTTGCGGGCCGCAAGAGCGGGAGAGAGCCGCCCAGATAGAGAGGCTGGCCGACCATGAGCGGGTCCGGAGCCTCGCCGGGCAGGAGCTTTCTATGGGATTGACCAAGGCGTGCTTGAAGCGCTCCCGTCTTCTCGTCACTACGGACAGCGGGCCGCGCCACGTCGCGGCCGCCTTCGGCCGTCCGGTCATAACGCTTTTAGGGCCTACACACCAAGCATGGAGCGATACCCATTATAACCGCGATACGCCTCTTCAGCTCGCTCTTGACTGTGGACCCTGCCAGCAGAGGGTATGCCCCCTGAAACATCATCGATGCATGCGGGAGCTCACGGTGGACCTCGTCTGGGCCGAAGTCGGCAAGCGGGCGGGAGGATCGTGAGGGCTTTGCGTATCGTCGTCGTTCTCGACCGTCTGGATCCGCACTTGGGCGGGCTCGAATCGTGGGCCGACCGATGGACTCGATGGCTCATCAAGCGGGGGCATGAAGTCCGCGTGGCCGCCTTCGATATCGCTCCCAACGGTGCAGCCCCGGGAGTCATTCCCCATATCCTGCCGCCCGCCTCAGGACGGCTCGCCCGGGCGGCCGAAGTCGAAAAGTTTCTCGAGCAGCGGGATCCCGGGATCGTCTACGACCTGGGCGTTGGCTGGCGCTACGATATCCTTCATCCGCTTGCCGGATCGCGCCTGTCCAATGCCCGACAGGACCTGCTCAGCCTGGGCCTATGGGCAGGGTTCAAACGGAGGCTCTCTCCATGGTACACCCGCCGGAAAAGGGAATTTCAAGCCCTAGAAGAGCGGCAGTTCGGACCCGGCCCGGGCATCGTAATTGCGGCCTCCCGCTTGGTGCAGGTCGATCTGCAACGCCGGTACGACCTGGACCCCGACAGGATCAGGCTCGTATACAACGGCATCGGCCTGCCGCGGATGGCCGGCCTGGACGCGCAGCTATGCCGCGCCAACCTCCGGAGATCCCTGGGGCTTCATGAAGAGGTCCTTTTTCTTTTCGCCGGTAACAACTTCCGCCTCAAGGGTTTGGGACCTAGCCTGGAGGCGCTCTCGCACTTAAAAAGGGCTTCGAGATCCTGCCACCTGGCAGTCATCGGCCGCGGCCCGCGCGAGGAATATCAGGCCAAGGCCCGGCGCCTGGGCGTTTTCGATCGGGTAAGCTTTCATGGCTTCGTCCATGACGTGAGGCCGTTTTTTTTAGGCTCCGACGCTTTCGTCCTGCCGACTTTTCACGATGCGTGCAGTTTGGCCGTCGGGGAGGCCTGGGCTTGCGGCCTCCCGGTCATCACCACGCGTTTTAACGGCGCCGCAGAACTCATGACGTCCGGCATCCAAGGCTGGGTTCTTGACGACCCCCGGGACGCCGAGGAGCTAGCCCGCCGCATGGAATCGTTGCTTGACCGCGGCCTGAGGGATAAAATGTCTGCGGCGGCCCGCGAGCTCGGCTCCGGCCAATCTCTGGAGAGAAACTTCGTCCGGATCGAAGAGATCCTCAGGGAGGCGAGATAAAACGCGGCGGCAGGATATGAGGCCTTTCGGTTTTCTTCCGGCGAGGAGATCTTGAACCCGTATGCGTCAATCGGATGATAGACGGCTACTGGCCCTGGCCCATACGCCTGACGATCCTGCCACCCGCTTCCGCATCCGCCAATATATCCCCTACCTGGAGCGCGCCGGCTGGCGCGTCAGCCTGCGGACGAACCGGCCGCCTCGCCCCAGGCAGAGCAGGATCCGGAACCCTGTGCTGAGGAACATCCATCAACGCTATAGGGTCTGGCTCCGGCGGGTGAACAAGTGGCGCGATATCTGGTCCGCAAGAGGCTACGATGTCGTCTTCCTCAACCGCGATGTCCTTGAGAGCGACAACCGCTATGAACGATTTCTCCTGCGGCGCAACTCCCGCCTCATCTTCGATTTTGATGATGCCATTTTTATGGGCGGCAAGGAAGCCCACGCCGCCTGGGTCTGTCGGCGTGCGGCCTGGGTGACGGCTGGCAACGCCGACTTAGCCGATTTCGCCCGGAAGTTCACCGACCGGGTAACGGTCCTGCCCACGGTCATCGATACGGAATCGTATGCCCAGGCCGCGGTCCGCCCGCGAGAAAGCCCGTTCAGGGTCGGCTGGTGCGGCTCTGACCTTTCAATTCGCCAGACACTCTTCCCCTACCTGGAGCTCTTAGCCCGGCTCCAGAAGCGGCTTGGGTTCGAGTTCGTAATCATAAGTCGACCCCGGCCCGAGCTCCCAGAGACTTCGCTCCGCTGGAGTTTCCAGGAGTGGGACGAGGATAAAGAGACGCGGCTGGCCTCCTATTTTGACGCCGGCATCATGCCCTTAACCTCGGACGACTACCAACGCTTCAAGTGCGGCTGCAAGCTCCTCCAATATATGGCTTCAGGTCTCCCTTCGGTAGCTTCTCCCGTCGGGATCAATACCCGACTGATCGAGGCAGGGAGATGTGGATTCCTAGCCGCGACGGAAGACGAATGGTTCCAGGCCGTTGACCGCATGATGTCTGATGGCCCGATGTGCCGCGAAATGGGTTCCGCGGGAAGAGCTTATGTCGTAAAAGAATATTCTCTCCAGGTCTGGCTGCCCGTTTTCCTTGAACTGCTGAACCGCGTCGCGGGCCTTTCCTCCTCCGGCCGCCCTATGGCTTGATTCCAGAGCCGATGATCCGAGGAGGCCTCATATGGCTGAAAACCTGGACGTCCTTCATGCCTCGCATGAAAAGCTCAACCACAGCTTGAGGGCTGAACCGGTAATAATCCGAGGGATAGTCGTGGACCTGCAAGACGGGAGTCGAAGCAAGAAAGGACTCGCTGCCGGGGGGGAACATGACCCGGATGAAACGGGAGCGGCTAATCCAGGCACGCCACCTCGCTGGACGTGAGGCGATAAAACCAGGGACTCCGATGATGATAAGGCCGCCTGTCCGGGTCACCCTGCGCATTTCTTCAAGGGACCTCCAGAACATGAGGTCGTGCTCGAGGACCGCGTTGCACAGGACCGTGTCAAACTCCCCGTCCCGAAAACAGCTCAGGTCATTGGAGTTGGCCTTCAAGATGGCAAAATCGCGGTATGTTGAGGGACCGTCAAGGTTGATCCCGACCTTCCTCGTGGCGGCCCCAAGGGACTTCAGACAAAGGAGGCTGTCTGGCGAGGGAACAGCTCCGATCTCAAGGACCGAACCCCCTGCGCCTCGCTCGGCGCAGATCCTCTCGAAAGCCTGGAACTGATTCGGATGCATACCGAGTCTCCTTTAAACAAACATATCCCGCCCCGAATCGGCGAAAAATCGGATAGGCGGCTCATCCGATCATCTCCGGAGCAGGCTCCAGCTTGTTTCGGCTGTTCAAGCTATGATAATAATATATTCCTCAGCTTGCGTTAGACAAGCGAGGCAAGCCCGTTATGATCCCACAAGAAACGCCCGATCCTTCGCTGGAAGGGGTCCGCAGGATGTTGAACTCTCTTCCCGGCCCGGTCGTCATTTTCAATAAATCGCATTCGGGCAGCCGCCTGCTCGCCGAGCTGGTCGAAGAAGCCGGAGTCTTCATGGGTGCGCACCAGAACGAATCCAGGGATTCGCTGGACATGCTTGAACTCGTCGAGCACCTCGTACTGACGTATTATCCCGATTATGCGGCCCTCTGGGACGGCCGGGCTGCCGACGATCCTGTGTTTCCTCGACTCGCCCAAGACGTCGTCGAGCGGCACCTTCAGGGATATCCAGGGGATGGAGCCTGGGGTTGGAAGCTATGCGAGACCGGCTACATCCTTCCAGTCGTCGATTTCTTTTTTCCGCAAGCCCGCTATATCCACCTCATCCGCGACGGCCGCGATGTCGCTTTCTCCGATCACCACGCTCCGGACAAACCTTTCTGGCGGAAGATCTATTTCAATACCGACCGGATCCGGAGTTGGCAAAGCTTGCCCCTGACCTGGAAGGGCTATCACCGGCACAGCCATATCTATAACGCCCTCCATTGGGCCAACAGCGTCCTCGTCGGCCGGACCTACGGCATGATGCTCCGGGATAGGTATCTCGAAGTCCGCTATGAAGACCTCTGCCTGGATTTTGAACGCACGGCCGGCCGCCTGCTCAAATTTATCGAAGCGCCGAACCCGACCCAGGCCATGGCCAGGGTT
Organism: uncultured Eubacteriales bacterium; assembly: GCA_964544265.1. GTDB lineage: Bacteria > Acidobacteriota > Aminicenantia > Aminicenantales > Saccharicenantaceae > JALHVH01. The sequence continues at coordinate 50,994 of CAZJBD010000002.1, read as the reverse complement.
TATCCCCTGGTCAGAACCGATCGGGTCCATGCGTACCTCAGTCAGCCGCGGCGGAAGGTTCGGAAGGTCGTCGCCCTCATCAAGCCGCTTCTCTTGGCGCTGGGGTATTTGGAGGATGACTGAGCACGTCCATGCTCATTGTGGGCAATGCCTTTTTTTCTTGGGGCGGCCGGAAAGGGAAGCTCGGTTGAGCGATTCGTGCTTCATTTCAAAAGCCTTCAGACGGGGGTGGTTGACCATAAGGTGAACGACCAGCGACTGAGCGGCCTCTACGTAAGGGGTTACGACCCCAGGGTCGACGGTCGGCACGATGATGCAGGCATCGGCATAACGGGCGGTCAAGCCGCCGTCCTTCCCGACGACACCGAGGACTTTGGCCCCGACGCTCTTAGCATAGATGACAGCCCGGGCGATGTTGTCGCTCAGGCCAAGCTCGGGGGTGCCCCCTCCGACCGAAAGGACGAAGACGGCATCGCTTTTCCCCAGCCGGCTGCCCTTGAGCCATTCGACGAAGCCGGTCTCCCATCCTTCATCGTTCGTCCGGGCCGAGAGCTCGGCGACATTGTCTGAGGGCGTGTAGGCCTCGAAGCCCCCGATTTTCCGGAAGTCCGCCACGGAATGGGAGGCGTTAGCCGCCCCTCCGCCGACCCCAAGGAAAAACAGACGGCCTTTCTCCTCCCGGACCCGCGCCAAGAGGTCGATCGTTTTTTCGATCGCGGCCGGGTCGATCTGGCCAATGACGGTCCGGGCATCGCTCAGGAATTTTTGAATGTGTTTCATGGGCTCGTTTGTCCTCCCCCAATCCTTCAGATTCCAAACCGGATGCGGATAAGGTCTTTAAGATTCCGTAGAGTTCCCCCCACCAGACGCAAACGGCTGTCCGGATCGTTCGTCCAATCCACGGGGAATTCGGCCAGCTTCAGCCCGAGCCTCCGGGCGTTCAGGACGGTCTCGACATCGAACATGAACCCGTCGATCCGGTTGAGGCCAAAAACGGCCATGGCTGCCCCGCGCTCAAAGAGCTTGAAGCCGCACTGGGTGTCGGCGATTCCGCGGATCCCCATTCCGACGCGCAAGATCCGGCGGAAAACCCGGCCTCCGAGCCGGCGCTCGAAGGGCTGTCGAACATGAATAACCGCCCCCGCTACGGCCCGGGAGCCGAGAGCAACGTCGCACGCCCCATCTTCCAGCAAGCCGAGCCCCCGCTCCAGGTTGCTAAAGGGAACGCAGCTCCCAGCGTCCGCGACGAGGATGTACCGTCCACGGGCGGCCAGGACCCCTACCTTGACCGCACGGCCTTTGCCCCGATTCCCGCCCAGAGAGAGGACTCCGACCTCCCGGCCCGGACCGGAGAAGCTCCGAGCGATCTCAACCGTCCGGTCCGTGCTGCCGTCGTCGACGACCAGCGCCTCTGCGGCGTAAGGCTGCTCGTCGAGATAGCTAAAGAGGCATTCGAGATCCCGTCCGATCTTGGTTTCTTCGTTGCAAGCAGGGATAACGACGGTCAGGAAAATCGGGCCCGTGGATTTTGCCGCAGCGACGGTCATGCCCTGATATTATCGGCTTTTCTGCCCGAGATCAACAGCCGGACGCCCCGCCGGGCGCGTCCCAGCGCTCAGCGACGGCCGCTCGTCGGGGGATCCAAGGGGCAATACCCCCTTGGTCGCGGGGCGGCGTCCTTGCTCCGCTTGAGAAAGGGAGGCAGGAAGCGAAGCGAACATTGGAAGGGGGAAATGCAGAGCGGGTTCTCCCTTCAAGTTGACTTGCAATCTAGGCTGGAATAAATAAAAATAAGTCGAACGGGAAGTCCTCGATGAAAACGAACTCTTGGTTTCTGATCCGACAACTGGCCTGGACGGACTTCAAACTTCGTTACAACAGCCTAGTCCTGGGATATCTTTGGAGCTTGCTCCACCCCTTCCTGATATTCGGCGTCTATTACCTGGTCTTTTCGGTTTTCGCGAAGATCGGAGGGGTCCCCCACTATCCACTTTATCTTTTGCTCGGCATCATTCTCTGGAACTACTTCGCGGAATCCTCATCCAACGGCATGCAATCGATGCAGTTCAAGGCGGGCCTGATTTCTAATATTGACCTGCCCAAGGGCGTCATCCTGGTCGCCTCAAACTTCACCTCCCTTCTGACCCTGTCGCTAAACCTCGGCGTGTTCGCCATCTTCTTCGTGTTATCGTCAAAAAGGCCGGCGGCGGCCGGCGGACTGTTTCTCATCTTCCTCCTCGAGCTCGTCATCCTGAGCTTCGCGGTGTCCCTCCTTCTAAGCTCTTATTTGCTCAAGTTCCGCGATCTTTATTACTTATGGGGTGTGGCCCTCCAGATCGGCTTCTGGCTCACGCCGATCATCTACCCTGTTGAGCTTATCCCGGAGCGGATCCGCTGGCTGTTCCTCTTAAACCCCCTGGCCAGGATCATCCAGGACGCCCGCTCCGCAGTGCTCGGGCTGAACCCGCCGCCGTTACGCCACCACCTCGTTTCCCTGGCCATGGTCGCCGTGATGCTCGCCCTGGGAATTGCCGTCTTTATCCGCCGCTCGGCGCGGTTTGCCGAGGAGATTTGACGTGGAACCGATCATCACTCTGGAGAACATATCCAAGAGGTTCTCCGTCCCCCACGAGCGGACCGACAGCCTGCGCAATGCTCTGCTGACGTTCTGGAAAAAACGGACTTACGAGATCCTCTATGCCTTGAACGATGTGTCGTTGACCATTAATCCCGGGGAATTCCTCGGCATCATCGGAAAAAACGGATCCGGCAAGACCGTCTTGTTAAAGATCATCGCGGGGATTTACCGGCCAACGGCGGGAAGGATCATCGTGAGCGGAGCCGTCTCCACATTCCTCGAGCTTTGGACGGGCCTGCAGGCCGAGCTGTCGGGCAAGGACAATATCTTTCTCTACGGAGCCCTCCTCGGTCTCTCCAAACGTCGCGTTCGGGAGAAGTTCGACGAGATCGTCGAATTCTCCGAGCTTCGATCCTTTATGGACCAAAAGCTTAAGCATTATTCCTCGGGCATGAAGGCCCGACTGGCCTTCTCTGTAGCCATTCAAGCCGAGAGGCCAATCCTGTTGGTCGACGAGGTCCTGGCCGTCGGTGACGCAAATTTCCAGAAAAAATGCCGGGATGTTTTCATGAAACTGAAGTGGGAAGGCAGGACGATCCTGTATGTCTCGCATAATCTCGAAAGCATCGCCGAATGGTCGGACCGGGCCCTCCTCCTCCGCGACGGCCGCGTTGCAGTCTGGGGGCAGACCTCGGACGTCATACAGGCCTACACGGGCCAACCCATCAAGCCCGCGGCAGGCCTCAAACCTGGGTAATGAGGGAAGCTGGGAAGAACGGATAACGCGAATGATGCCACCGCCGATGGACACCGATGGTCCCCGGGTAACGATCATCACGCCGTCCCTCAACCAAGGTTCTTACCTCGAGGAGACGATCCGTTCCGTGGCCGCTCAAGATTATCCGAACCTGGAATATTGGATCATCGACGGGGGGAGCACGGACGGCAGCCTCGATATCATCCGGAGCTGGGCCCGCCGCTGCCGGTTTATCCGCTGGCTGAGCGAGAGGGACCACGGACAAAGCGAGGCCATCAACAAGGGATTTCGGCGGTCAAACGGCGAGATCGTGGCCTGGCTGAACTCCGACGACGCCTATACGGCAGGCGCCGTCCGGCGGGCGGCCGAATTCCTGACCGCCCGTCCCGAATGCATGCTGGCTTACTCGGATGCCGTGATGGTCGATGACCAGGGGGCTCCGATCGGGATGTATCCCCATACCCAGAGGATATTCAACTACCGCCGGCTGGCGGCCGTCTCCGATTACATCGCCCAGCCCAGCGCTTTTATCCGGAAAAAAGTTCTTGACGAGGTCGGCCTGCTGGACGAGGGCCTGCATTGGTGCATGGACTGGGATCTCTGGGTTCGAATCGCAACGAAATATCCCGTTTTATATTTTCCTTCGCTCACGGCCCGGCTGCGGGATTACTCCCAAACCAAAACCCGGACAGGAGGCCGGCGGAGGTGGATGGAGATCGTCTCGGTAGCCCGGAAGCATTCCGGGCAGCATTTCCCGCCCGCCTATTTCATCTATGGGCTGGAAAGCGCAGCGAACAGCCTCAACCTGGGCCGCTCGGTCCGGTCCCGGATCAAGGGGATGTTCCTGTTCAAGATCATCAGCCATTTTATCAACCGGCATTTGGACGTTTACACCGACGGCTGGGTGACGCGAAAAATCGAGTTCTCCTTCTATGGCGCTCCAGCCCGCTTTGTCCTCAAAGGGGGTTGGCCCTTTGAGAACGTGCCCGTTTTTCTGGAGATCATCCTCAACGGCCGCCGGCTTCGAACCGACCGCTTTGAAGCGGCAGGGATGTTCACGATCACGGCCGACCTTCCCGCGGAACTCCAAACGGCCGGCCGCAACGCCCTGCTCATCCGAAGCTCGCGCCTTTTCAGGTATAGCCGGCAAGACCGCCGGCGGGTGTCTTTCCGGCTGATAGATTACGCCTTCGAGAGAGCGGCATCCGCCACGTTCGGCGGGAAAGTCCCATGACCGGACTTCTGACGGCTCTGGCCTCATTCCTTTTCCTGTTTGCTTCAGGCTATCCGCTCGCCTGCCTGCTCATTCGGGACGACCGACGGGCCCCGCGGCTCGTCCTTTCCCCCCTGCTAGGGCTATGCCTCAATGCCATCCTCCTTTACCTCCTTGGCGTCTACGGCAATCTTCCGGTCCGTACGAGCGCCGTGATTCTCTTGGCCGCCGTCCTTGTCCTCAACCTGGTCGCGGCCGTAAGGGACAAAACATATTTTCGTTTCAGGGGGACGGAGGTCGGACCGCTCGTCGCCAGCCTCATTTATCTTGTCGTCCTGGCTGCCCCGTTCTTTATTGTGGGCCGAAGCTATATGTCTGTCTGGAACGAAGATTGTTACGGCTATGTCGCCGTGTCCGATTATCTCAAAAACCACACGGTCAACGACCGGATCGACCCTGAGCTCGTCCGCGAGCATCCGGTTTATGAACGCATCGACTTGATCGTCCGAGTTCATTTTCAGGACCGATTCTACAGGATGGGGCCCGAATTTCAGTTGTCTTTCGTTTCCGTCGTCCTCAAGGGGGAGACTCGTGAGCTGTTTTTCCCAGTATTGATATCGTTCGCCATGCTGACGCCGCTAGGCCTGTTTCTGTTCTTGGGCGTCTTTGGCGTTCCGCGGCGGATGGCCTTGGTTATTATCTTCCTTCTCCCCTTGTTCAGTTTCCATTATTTTGGGTTTATCGCCCAGCTGCTGGCCCAAGCCGCAGGGATTCCGATCATTCTCCTCTGTCATTGGGCCATAAATCGGGTCTTTTCGCTGAGCCGAAAATGGATGGATCTCGTCCTGCTGATGATGGGCCTCATCGGAGCGGCCCTCCTCTATATCGAGGCCATGGTGCTCTTCTTACCCTATGGGATCTATCTGGCTATCCGATGGATTAGGGGGAAGCAGCGTTTCGCTAAAGACATCAAAACGGCTGCGGTCGTTCTCCTCGTCCTGGTCGTCTTCTTCAACGTCAAATTCCCGGGGCTGGTCCGCTACGAGCTCGTGCAGACCCGCCTGGATAGTCTCTTTGAACCCAAAACCATCGATGTCATCCAGCGGACCATTCTGTTTCCCTATTTCCTGGTGGAATCGGGACTTCCAACTGTATGGGGACTCATCACGGCCCCCCCAAGTGCTTGGCCGTTCATCAACGCGCCTCCAACGGCTCTCGGTTTCGTCGTGCTTCTCTCGGCCGCGCTGTTCGCGTTTTGCGGTTTTGGGATCCTGCGTTTTCCATATGAAAAGCGGACCCTTTGGATATCTCTCGCCGGTCTGTTCGCCGCGGCCTCTGCCCTGGCCTTTTTCGCGCGGATAGATTTCCTTCTCTTCAAGCTAGTGATGTGGTCCCAGTTCTTTTTATGCGCCTCGTTACTTATCGGAAGCAGGGCAGTCATGGGCGCACGGAAGAAAACATTTTCAACCCGGACGGCGATCGACCTTCTCTTGATTTTGCTCGTGTTCTTCAACTTCATCAATATTATCGTTATTGGACGAGCCAGCTTGGGAGAGAGCTCCTTTTGGGTGGAATGGAGAGGAGCCTCAAGAAAGGATCCCCTCCGACGTCTGGAAGCCGTGAAATCTAGCATTAATCCGCACGAGCCTCTGACCGCGATCATCCCCGATTTCCATCCCAACCTCTGGGCGTCCTATGTCCTCAAAGACTATCCGGTCCGCTTCCTGGTTAATAGCACCCGAATGCATTTCCAGACCCGTTACGAAGACCCATACGAGGAAAACGGCTGGACGACTTCTCGGCTTCTCCTGGCTAATTCGGCCGAGGATATTTTTAAAAATCACGTCCCGTCCCGAGCCGTGGTTCGAGATGCCGGGTATTTCCTGATCGCCGACGCCCGCCTCATCTCCGATTATCTGTTTCCAGTCAGCACAAAGCGAGGCATCATCCGTCGGGTTGACCCCCAAATCGCGACTATCGTCGGTTGGTATCCCTACGAGATCGACCCCAAAAGCCCCTGGTCCTTCGACCGCCGCGGCTTCCGCTGGGTTGAGAACAACTCAGCTTTCCTAATTAAGAACGTTACCCGGCAGCCCCTGCGCCTCAAAATGCACATGGAGGCCGGCCCAGGCATCGAATCGGTGCCCATGAACATTCAGTTCGCTGGAAAGACCGTGTTTTCGGCGGAGATAACCGCCCAGGTCCGTATTTTGTCCGAACCGTTCACTCCGGATCGGGACGGATTAGGCCGGATCACTTTCGCTAGGGCCGGAACGAAAATTAACGCGGGAAGAAAGTTCGGCTTTATCAACCAGGACATCGGCTCGGACAACCGCTTCGTCAACGGTAGGATCGGGAGGATAGAGGTCATTCCGGACGCGGAAACCATAAAGACCGGATTTTTCTTCGGGGGCGATCGTTTTGTCCCGGCCGACATGGATAAGGACGATTTCTACTTCACCGGTCTTTACCCGGACGGCCGGGCCTCTCCAAAGGTCAGCTTCGTCCTTGATTTAAAGGACAGACGGATGTTCTGCTACCGAATCTTCGTTCCCCCCTTTAGCTCGCCGGACGGCTTCACGATCACCGTCCGTCTAGACGGGCAGGCCGCCGCCCGTTTCCCGATCCGCGCTCCCGGGGAGGACCTGCTCGATGTGCCGATCGCTCCGGAATTCCGCAAGGTTTCCAGGATCGAAATCGAGGCCGACCGAGCCTGGCCGGTCAGCGCCCTGGACCGACGTCTTTCCGTATATATTTTCCGGGAAGGGGAACTTGTCCGATGACGCCGACGTCCTTGACAGCTTTCCGCGGCCGGTCCTATACTCCTTAAGCCATCCATGCGGGAAAAAGTGCTCATCACGGGCGTAGCGGGGTTTCTCGGCAGCAACCTTGCCCGCTGTCTATTAGCGGAGGGAAGCTATGATGTCGCCGGCATCGACAACCTGAGTCAGGGGCGGATAGAGAACGTGCCGGACGGAGTGCGTTTTACCGCTGCGGATATCCGTGACGAAGCCAACGATCCGCTTTTCCGGGGGATGGATATTGTCTTCCATCTCGCTGCCAAGAACTGCATCAGCGACTGCCAGGCCGATCCGGTGGAAACCGCAGATATCAACGTCGGAGGGACGGTCCGGGTCTTCGAGGCCGCCCGCCGGGCCGGGGCGCGGAAGGTCGTTTACGCCGATTCCTCGGCCGTTTATGAGGGAACGGAGGTTTGGCCGACGCCCGAGACCGAAGAAAAGCCGCGAAGCTTTTATGCGGTCAGCAAGACGTGCTCCGCCCGCTTCGCCGAGGTTTACCGCCGCCAGCACGGGATGACGATGACCGGGTTGCGCTATTTCTGTGTCTACGGACCGGCCCAGGACTACCGCCGAACGATCCCGCCTATCATGAGCGCCTTCATCATCAAGCTCCTCAAAAACGAACGCCCCATCATCTACGGGACGGGCCGGAAGCGCCGGGATTTTGTCTACGTGGATGACGTCACCGATTTCCACCTGCTCTGCTTGACCGACAGCCGGACGGACAACCGGACCTTCAACCTCGGCTCGGGCGTCAATTATTCCGTACTGGAGATTCTTGATTTGATCGGCAAGCTGCTGGGCAAACGGATAGAGCCGCTCTGCCGTCCAGACCTGCCGGGTGAAGCGGAGACGACCCTGGCCGATATCAGCCGGGCCCGGGAACTGGGCTGGACGCCGCGGACCGATCTCCTTACGGGCTTGAGAAAGGCGATCGCTTATCTCGAGCGGGAAAGGGCGGAAGGGCGGGTCTGATATGAAGGCGGTTCTGCTGGCGGCCGGCTTGGGAACACGCTTGAAGCCCTGGACGGATAGGCTGCCCAAAGTCATGATCCCGGTCGGCGGGAAGCCTCCCCTCGAACGGCACCTCGAGAATCTGGCGGCCGCGGGAATTGATGAGGTCTTTATCAATCTCCATCATCTGCCGGACATGATCAGAAGCCGTTTCGGGGACGGGAAGCTTTGGGGACTTCGCATCCGCTATTCTTATGAACCGAAGCTCCTGGGAACGGCCGGAGCTGTCAAAAACCTCGAACCGGACCTCGCCGGCGGGCCCTTCCTGGTCGTCTACGGCGACAACACGGTGGAGCCCGATTACACGGATTTTGTGCGCTTCGCGGACGGGAAGGACGCCCTGGGAATTATAGCGGTCGTCGAGAAGGACAACATCGAGGGATCAGGGATTGTTGAGTTCGGCGAAGACGCACGGATCGCACGATTTCTCGAAAAGCCGGAATGCGGGGCGGCGTCGAGCCGTTGGATCAACGCCGGGATCTATCATTTCGGACCGCGCCTGTTCGAGTACCTTCGGCCCGGATTCTCGGATTTCGGCCACGACGTTTTTCCCCTCCTCTTAAAGGGGGGAGAATCTTTCCTGGCTTATATCCTCAAAGGCCCCGTCGTTGCCGTCGATACCCCCGATCTTCTCCGGGCGGCGACCCGAGACGAGGGAGGATGTTCATGATTATAACCCGGACTCCGTTCCGCTTCACCCTGGGCGGCGGGGGCACAGACCTCCCGGCCTACTACGAGAAGCGGGGGGGCTTCATCCTTGCCGCGAGCATCGACAAATATTTATACATCAACGTCAACCGGCCCATCGTGGACGACCTGATCCGGATAAAATATTCCCTCTCGGAGACGGTCGAACGCCGCGACGAGGTGCGGCACGACATCGCCCGGGAGGCCATGGCCATGATGGGCATTGAAAACGCCTTGGAAATCGTGTCCATGGCCGATGTCCCGGCCGGGACGGGTCTCGGCTCGTCGAGTTGCTACGCCGTCGGTCTGCTCCACGCTCTGTCCCACTTGAAACGCGAATACATGCCGCTCCAGACGCTCGCCGAGCGGGCCTGCGAGCTGGAGATCGTCCGGCTCCGAAAGCCCATCGGCAAGCAGGACCAATACATGGCCGCCTTCGGCGGAATCCGGGTGCTGGACATCGCTCCGGACGGGAGGGTCGCCGTGCGAAATGCCCGGGTTGACGTTGCGACACTGGAGGAACTCAACCGGAACCTCCTGGCGTTCTATACCCGGACATCCCGGAACGCCGATGAGATCCTTCAGACCCAGAGCCGGGCCGCCCGGGAGCAAGAGAACCGCGTGGTTGAAAACTTGGACAAGATCAAAGAAATCGGCTTCCGCGTCCTGGAAGCCTTGGAGCGCGGCGACCTCGCGCGGATCGGCCTGCTATTCGATGAACACTGGACCTTCAAGAAGGAACTGGCCGCCGGGATCAGCAGCGCCTGGCTCGACCAGGTTTACGACACGGCTAAGGGAAGCGGAGCGCTCGGCGGAAAGATCTCGGGCGCAGGAGGCGGGGGTTTTTTCTTGTTCTACTGCGAGCGGGACCACAAAAAGCTAAGGGCGGCAATGGCCGGGATGGGCTTGCGCGAAATGCGCTACCGGTTTGAGCTCGAAGGGACCAAGGTTATCGCCGATTTCGGAGCAGGTCGGCGATGAGAGCGTTCGGGAGCCGTGTCGTTCTGGTCACCGGCGGCAGCCGAGGGATCGGCCGCGCCGTCGCTGAAAAATTTCTCGAGGAGGGGGCCTCAGTTGTTATCGCCGCCCGGACGGCGGCCGAGGTTCGGGCGGCCGCCGCCGAGATGGGGAGGGCGAGCCCTGTCCGCGGAATCGTGGGCGACGTTGCGCGCGAAGCAGACGTTCGGAAGATCGTACGGACGGCCGAGCGAATCTCGGGGTCAATCGACGTTCTCGTCAATGCCGCCGGCATCCAGCCGCCGATCGGAGCCTTTGCCGAGACCGACATCCGGAGTTGGAAAAGAAATATCGAAATCAATCTGATAGGGACGGCCCTCTGCTGCCGCGCAGCGCTGCCCGGCATGATCGCCCGGGGCAAGGGCAAGATCATCAATTTTTCCGGGGGCGGGGCATACTCTTCGCGGCCGAACTTCTCCGCCTACTCCACGGCCAAGGCGGGGATCGTCCGTTTCACCGAGATCCTGGCCGATGAACTCCGACCCCATCACATCCAAGTCTACGCCATATCCCCAGGGACCATCCGGACCCGAATGATCGAGGAGATCCTGGCCGCTCCCCGCGACCAAGTTGGGAGTGAATACGATAAGGTGCGGATCAAGGAGCGGAAGGGGTTCGATTCCGCCCGCGCCGCGGCCGAACTCATATCCTTCCTGGCTTCTCCGGCCGCCGAAGGAATCAGCGGCAAAACGATCAGCGCGGTATGGGACCCTTGGAGGGAGTGGGCGAACGGGACGACCAAGCCGGAAGAGGGCCTTTACCTGCTTCGCCGCATCGACGGCCGGGATTTCTCGAAAAAGCAGCCATGATCAAGACAGCGATCGTCGGGGCCGGACTCATCGGACGCAAACGGGCGGAGTCCCTGATATCGTGCGGCCAAAGCAACTGGCTTGCCGCGGTTTGCGATACCAACCTCGATCGAGCGGCGGCCCTGGCGACCGCGGCCGGAGCCAGAGCCCTGGACGATTGGCGGAGGATCCTGGAAATCCCCGGGCTGGAGGCGGTCATCGCCGCCGCCCCCAACAAGTTCAACGCCGAGATTGCCGTTGCAGCCCTGGAGCGTGGATGCCATGTCCTCTGTGAGAAGCCTTTGGGAAGAAACGCCCGCGAGGCCGAGCGCTTGAACCGGGTAGCCGTCCGCCGGAGTAGAACCCTAAAGACCGGCTTCAATCATCGCCATCATCCGGCGCTCCGCAAAGCGCGCGCTCTGGTTGAAGCCGGAGGCATCGGGCCTCTCTATTATATCCGGGGCGTTTATGGGCACGGTGTGGACGGCCCGGATATGAGAACGAGTGGCGCGCCGATCCCGAGATCGCGGGAGGCGGCGTGCTGCTTGATCAAGGCGTCCATGTCATTGACCTGTCACGCTGGTTCTTGGGGGAGATCCGGGAGGTTTATGGGCAAGTCCGTACGGCCCATTGGCCCATGCAGGTTGAAGACCATGTATCGATGATCCTCCGGGCGGATGGCGGCCGGACGGCCTGCCTCGAAGTCAGTTGGACGCAGTGGAAAAATAGATTCCAATTCGAGATTTTCGGCGAAAAGGGCTATCTTCTCATTGAAGGCCTGGGCGGAAGTTACGGAATAGAGAAGCTTGTCTATGGGACGCGACGGGCCGACCCGGAAACACCGGGAGGGTACCCAGGGGGAGCGCCGGACGAGGAGGTCGACGAATTCCCCGGCCCGGATATTTCCTGGAACGAGGAATGGAGGGAATTCACCGGCGCGATCCTGGAGGGCCGCGAGCCGCTGGGATCGGGACGCGACGGCCTTCAAGCTGCCAGGATCATCGACGCAGTTTATCGGTCCGCCCGCCTTAATACGCCCGTGCCTGTCGATTAATGCGGCGAGTCTTTACCTGGGTTTGACTCCGACCTTCCTCTGCTGGGATTAGCCCCTCATGTCTGGGGGATTGGGGACGGCTTCAGGATGAAATTATTTTGGGTACCCGATGGGATGGTTCAAAAAAGGGTGCTGAGCATCTTTCAGATTCAGGAGGCTCTTGACCTTTTCTTTGTTGATGGAGGCGCGGGGCCTGGTAGCCATCCCCGTCGCGGCGCAAAACAGGGCGATATTTTGCGACACGATGCCGGTGTCTATGGCGCCCCATTCTAATTTTAATTCCGGGGTTCCGGCGCCAAAACGAGAGGCGTCTGACACCAAAATCAGTTGGACCGGCGCCGGAGACTGCGGTCCGCCGGACGGCTTGGGTCCCTGAGGACCTTCCGGCTTGGGCATCAGGGCGCCCTCAGGCTTTGCTCCCGGCGCACCACCCGGTCCGCCAGGGCCGCCGCGCGGCGCCATCATGATTTGAGAACGAAGATCTCCGGCGAGCACGGGAACGAGCGCGTGGCCGAGAGCGTCGTAAAGATAAACACCGTCCTTCATGAATACGTAGATATCGACATCCTGGGCATTCATGGCCGATGCGGCCGTCCGCTTCTTCGTTTCAGGCCGGTTGATTCCGTTGGCAGCCCACAACAGATCGGACAGATCCTCGAGGCTGACCTCTTTGTCGGACCATTCCCTCACGGAAGCCCTAACGGACAAAGCCTCCATAACAGGAAGTCCTCGCTTCTTATTCGGCTCGTTCAATTTGACGGTCTTCAGATCTTGCGTCTGCGCCCAGCTCAATAAGGGGAGCAGAAGCAAGGTCCCCAACAAGGACACTTTTATCATTGTGGTTTTCATGAGAATACCTCCTCGATCCATGACGCTTTTCATAACCCTATCGTTTCAGCTCGTTTTTGTCTCCTTGCGCTCCTCTCAAACAGCCCTTAAATCAACGGACGGAAATCCGAATTCGTTCTCTGTCTGAATATTTGTTGGCGCACCGCCTTTTAGCCGGTTGCTCTTATCTTATCGGCCTGTGATATTTCTTCCCCCCGATCGGCGACCAAAGTCCATAATTTTCCTCGTGAATGCGGCATGGGCCCTCGGAGGTCCAGTTGAACCCGTAGTTGTAACCGAACCAGAGGTATTTGTCGCCGCCCCCATTTTCTGTCGTGATGACGTAGCGGGCAGCGATATTGCCGATGCCCATAACTTTATCCCCGGGCGGAGCTCCCTCTCCCCTGTCCCCTTTGTTGACGTCGAAGGGAATCCAACCGTAGGGAGGAAGGTAGACTTCGGTCCAGCGGTGAAAGACGTCGTCAAAACTGGCATCGTCACCCCGCAGGCTGACGGCGCCAACATAACGGATGGGAACCCCAAGAGAGCGGCAGAGGGCGATCATCGAATAGGAATATTCCGAGCAGGAGGCCGTTCCCCTTTTGAGGACTGTCGGAGCGGGATTCCATCCGCCCACGGGCTTGAGGTTGTAGCTTAGGTGGTCCGCAAGATACTCATAGATCCGGCGGACAATCCAGTAGGGGTTTTTCTCTGCGCCGGCGATCTTCTGGGCAAGATCGCGGATGAAGGGATCGCTCATCCGGTATTTATCGCCGTCCTGGGTGAATTTTTTTCGGATGTCCGGGGGGATATCTTCAAGGGGGCCGACTCTATCCGGATAGATGAAGTACTCGACCGAAGAGATCCTGGCATCCACTTTCCATTCCGGCCTGACGATCGAATAACCCTTCAGGTCTTTAAAGGTAAAATGGGCAAGTTTTTGTCCCCAGCTATCTTCGATGACCTCGTTAGGTTTCGTATCAAACTGAACGGCAGTAAGAAGGGTTTGGTTGTTCCGGTTTTCAGGGATGGGGAGGTAAATATCCAGAGTCTTGACTGTCCCCGGGCCGTAATTACGGAATTCCTTTACGTACCGCAATGAGAGCTCCTTCTCATCCCACTTCGTCATGATATCCGTATCGAATACCTTGATTTTGTAGATCTCGTCATTCTCATAATCCACATTCCAAAGGACATCTCCTCCCCAGGCGAGCCCGTATGGAAAGGGACCGTATGAACGCAGGGAAGAAAGGCAGAGTCCGTCTGAAGGATTCACCAGATAGACCCGATCTTCAGCCCTGTCCGTGACCCAGAGATACTTTCCATCAAAGGCCAGCCCGGCGGGTTCGCCCGCGGGCGCCGAAAAAGTCTGGACCATCATCCCGTCCACGGTCGAGACCTTGAGGAGAGCGTCGCTCCTAAAGTCGGTCATCCAGATATACTCCCCGTCCCAGGCCAAGTCGCGCGGGCTCGAACTGTTGGATTCGAGGATAGAGAGAGCCCTTCCCGTATCCGGGTCCAGCTTGTACAGGAGCCTCTCCCCCGAGTCAACGTGCCAGAGATATCGTCCGTCCCAGGTCAAGCCCTCGGGGTGACGGCCGGGGGATTCGAAGCTCGAGACGACGTTTCCGGTTTCTGGATCGATCTTGTAGATTTTAGCGGTGAAACCGTCGGCGAGCCAGAGATGTTTTCCGTCAAAGGTCAGCCCGGTCGGACAAGGACCCGGCGTTTTGATGACTTTAAGGACGTCGCCGACTTTTCCCCAAGAGAGGGCGGCAAGAAGCATTATGAGGCAGATGCAAAGGGCGATCTTTTTCACGCTGACCTCCTCATGTCTTTTTAAATCCTTTTCCCGCTGCCTGCAATTATAGACAATTGAACAGAGATTCGCAAAGAGAAGCATCGATGACCTACGCCAATCGCCGCATTCATCGATCATCCGAAGCTTGGGTTCGCGACGGGCAGGCCGCCCCCCCCGGGTTGTCTAAACAGGTAACCCGACCATCTATGAGGCTTGCCCCTCTTCCGCCGCTTATTTCGGAGATTGACATCGCCGCACGGCGGGACGTATATTAACTCCGCGGGCAAAGGGGAATTATCGCTTAGAGCGGTAATTCCTTTTGCTGCGAAAAAAGGAGGATCCTACGTTTAAGGAGTGAAATCATGAGGAATCTTCGAGCAGGATCGTGGGCGGCGGCGGGAGTCGCCTTGATGATCCTTATGACCTCGGCCTGCGGCCTGAAGGCCCCCATCCTGGCCGTGGACGGTCTTAAGGTCGGGGACATGGGCATCACGGGAGTCGCCCTCGACGTCCTATTCCGCGTCCGGAACCCTAATCCGGAGCCGCTCAACATCGACCGGTTCGATTACGAGCTGTTTATAAACGGCAACCGGATGGGGCGAGGATTCGAGCCTTCGGGGCTGCAACTGGCCGGATTCGGAGAGGGAAAAGTCCAGAGCCGCTTCGACGTTAACTTCCTGAAGATGCCCGGAGCCGTCCAGGACGTGCTGCGCCAGGACCGGGTCAAGGCGCGCGTCAAGGGGCACTTCTACACTTCGGGTCCCCAGGGCAATAAGCGCCTCCGCTTCCACTCCGACGCTTACGTGAATCTGCGCAACCGTTGATACGAGTTCCATTGACGTTGACCCTGGCGGTCTTATCTATCTCTGTCGGTCTTTCGGCGCCGGCTGCTCGCGCGAGAGAAGAAGGCAAGAAAGTTCTTTGCCAACATAAAGGGATCCTGATAAGATATTGAACTCTCAAACTTTCAACCCTTGTTTGACAGGAGTGGATGATTGATGAACTACAGGTCGGCCCTATTCATTTCGACGCTTAACGAGATAGAGGCCCTGCCCAAGCAATTCCCGCATATTCCCATATCGGCGTTTGACGAGGTCTGGGCCCTAGACGGCGGGTCCACCGACGGCACACTAGAATTCTATGAGAAGAACGGCATTAAGGTCATCCAGCCCGTGAAAAAGGGAGCAATCTTTAACGCCGGCGCCATGATCACGGAATGCGAGTATCTGGTCTTCTTCGCACCGGACGGAAACGAAGATCCTGGTGATATCCTGCGCCTTCTCGGCGGGCTGAAAGCCGGGAGCGACATGGTCATCGCCTCCCGCTTCATGAAAGGCGGCAAAAACGAGGACGACAAGCATGTGATCAGATGGCGTAAGTGGGTGAGTTGGGTTTTCAACGTTCTCGTCCACCTTCGCTGGGGAGGGCACATCACGGATACGATCAATGGATTCCGGGCCGTGCGCAGGAGCAAACTGATTGAGATGAACCCCGAGCCGACCGGATTCGATATCGAATTCCAGATGTCGATCCGGGCCTTGAAACTCGGCCACAAAGTGTCCGAGATCCCGACGATAGAGGGAGACCGGCTGGGCGGCAAGAGCACAGCCTATTCCTGGCCCACCGGGCGGCTCATATTGAAGCGCTACCTGAAGGAATTCTTGACGGGCGTCAAACCTGCCCCTGACGGGAAGCTCAAAACGACCTTAAGCTAATCTCTCCGCTTTATTTCGCTTTACTTTAATTCTTCTTAAATACTAAATCGCGGACGGGATCGCTGTCGATGACGAATCCGGCCACCAGGTTTTGCCCGTCCCGCTGAAAAACGACCGTCGGGAAAAT
This sequence comes from uncultured Eubacteriales bacterium, assembly GCA_964544265.1. Lineage (GTDB taxonomy): Bacteria > Acidobacteriota > Aminicenantia > Aminicenantales > Saccharicenantaceae > JALHVH01. Next base: position 34,614 of record CAZJBD010000002.1, on the reverse strand, counting down.
GCGCCAGCTGGTCGTGAAACGATCTTTTTCTTCGGGCGCCAGCCGGATATCATCTTGCCCCGGAGCCCTCATGACCAGGGCGTCGCCCCGCAGCTCAACGGCATAGCGGAGGCCGAGCTCGGCATTGAAATAGGACCCGGCAAACTCCTGCAATTCCTGCGGGCCGGGTTTCACCAGGACGATCTTGGGAGCGTTCTGCTCGGCTCCGCCCTGTTTCCAGACAAGACGTTGAACTTTCTCTTCCTTGTCCTTTTGAAAAGCAATCCGGGCATCGGCGAAGGCCAAAAGAAATTCTGTTTTCGATAGGCTGACCAAGGGGACGCTCGTCCCCGGAACGCTGAGGATGAGCTCCCCGCCCTTGCGGCTGATCGTGAAAACCTGGCCCGGCCCCATTCGATAATCGCCGGCATAGGAGTCCAGGATTTCCAGGCTGACCTTGACCGTCTTTTTCGAAGTTGGAGGCGGACTCTTTTTCACCGGCTCCGAAGCGGCCGGGAGATAAAGATCGGCAATATCCTGGAGGAATCCCTCCACAGGAGTATAGTCCCAATTGGCGAGCACGGCGTAGCCGAACCTCAAGTCCGGAAAATAAACCAGGGCCGCCCCGGAGCCGGCCCAATTCCCGACTCTCGATATCCGTCGCCGCCCCTGCCCTGTCTCGATGTTCATGCCATAGCCGAAATCCGAGCTTTGGCCGTTGTTCAGCCGGCCGGCCTCAAACATCCTGGCGAGGATGTCTTGGCCGCCCACCTGGCCGGTTTCCAGGTTGAGCAGCCACTTGGCCAGGTCGGAGACTGAAGCGAAAAGCGAATGCGAACCGGAGAGCGACAGGTTGTCCACGCCCTTCAGGTATTCCCGGCGGGTGAAATTATAGGTGAAGGCCTGGTCGTCAAAGATCGAGCGGAAGTTGTCGCGAAACTGGGTCCTGGTCATTTTCAGGGGCTTGAAGATGTTTTCCCAGGCCCAGTCGGAGAAAGGCTGGCCGGTCACGCGCTTGACCGTTTCCGACAGCAGGTCGTAATTCGTATTGGAGTCTTGAAAGCGGTCGCCCGGGGGGAACGCAAGCCTCTTCTGGGCCTCGACAATATTCAGAACCTTTTCGAACGTGACTTCCTCCTTGTCCCGGCCGCTCAGCTGGAGCACGGAAAGCCAGTCCCTCAGTCCGCTCGTCTGATAGACGAGGTGGCGAAGCTTGACCGGAGTCTCGAACTCGGGAATCTCCGGGATGTACTTGCGGACATCATCGTCCAGCGAAAGTTTGCCCTGTTTCTCCAACAAGGCGATGGCCGTGCCGACGAACGGCTGAGCCGCGGTGGCGATATTGAAGACCGTCTTGGGCGTGATGGCGACGCCGTGCTCCTGGCAAGCCAGGCCGAATACGTTCTGATAAGCGACCTGACCCTCCTTGACCACAACGACGGCAAAACCGGGCTGGTCCAGCCGATTCCAAAAATCGAACAGCTTGTCCATCTTCGCACTCGGCGATAGAGGCCCTTCTTTTTTATCGGCGCTCTGTCCAAGGGCGAAAAGGGATTGCAGAATCAAAAACGTCGGGAGCCACATCCGAATTTTATTCATGGATTCCTCTCGAACGAATCTTGAACTACGCCCATTTTAAGGAAAGACAAGCTTTTTTACAACAGAACCATAATTCTCTTCATGTTTTCAAGATGAGCTTGAAAAAAGAGGCCCCCGGCGGAGGATGGCATGCAGAAAATGCTTGACAAGGCGCATGATTTTTCGTATTTATCCAAACCGGAGTTCAGATCCAAAAATGGGCTTCTTTTGACTCAAAACGATCATAAGAGAATTATTGGGATCGAATACGAAGCCCCGTTCACCTTCTTAATAACAAATCCATTTGGAAAATCATAGCTTTGGCAACTTTAAACAAAAAAAGGATCAGGAACATAAATACTTCTAAGGAGGACCGATGATTCGATCGATCCCATCCGCCAGGAAAACATCCATCGCGATTTTTATAAGTCTATTGGCTGGCTTATCGGGATATCTTCCGGCTCGACCGTATGAAATTCACCCCTTGGGCATCAGTGCGTCCACTCATGACATGACGATCGACCTCACGGGAAAAATGCATATCATCTATGTTCAGAATCATAAATTATATTATGCTCAAATCGCCGACTATCGAATCAAAAATTCGACTTTTCTTGCGACGTTGACTGGCTCGGAAACCTGGTTTACCCGTCCCCGGATTGCGGTCCGCAATGACGGCAATACGGTCCATATTGTCTATGGAGATACGAAGCTTACCCATGTCTGGAAGGATAAAAAAGGAAGCTGGCGGACGGAAACCGTCCGCCCTGCCGTGCTCGATCGCCGGTACTTCGGCCCCGTATGCGCCGTGACCGACGATGAAAGCGTTCATGTTCTCTATCAATACTGGAATGGTTCAAGCTCTGCGTCGCCGATGATCTATCTTCGAAAACCCTCCGGGAAAAATTGGAGCAGCGATAAGTCCCTGGGTTCCAATTCGAAAGCTGAATATCGAGATCCCTCCGTGTTTGTGGACAGTTATGGCGGACTCCACGTCTCCTGGAGAGCGCCGGTCGTTTCACCATCGTGTTTCTACCGTTATGCACCCGCCGGGAGCCATTTGGAAGACGCCCGGACCTATGCGATTCCTTATGCCAAAGGAATCACCCATAATGGATTTGGCGACCTACACGTCGACGAAAACGGCAGGGTTCATCGCGCGATCGCGACTTGGAGTTCTAGAAAAAAAATAACCATTGATTATTCCTATCGAGATGAAGGTGGCAACTTTAAGTCACCGACCCGGCCCAGCATCGGCGAATTAGCCGGAGGAGGATACCATTGGCCGGCTGTTACTTCAGATCGTTTAGGAAGGGTTTATGTTTCTTATCTGGATGAAGTGAATAAGAAATCGGCTCTCTATCTTTCCGTGCTCGAGCGAGGGGTATGGACGAAATATCTGATCGATCCCGCAACGCAAAATGGTTACAACGGTTTTATTAAACCCACTTTGGATTCAATCCCCAGCAACGTTTACGGGATTTATCGTAATTCATCAGGGAAACTCATATTAGGTGTATTAAGACTGGGTGATTCGTCTTCCAGGATTACGGTGATCGATCCTCATAGCACCGAAACATTCACTCGGGGCGAGGTCAAGACCATCCGCTGGACCTCCGATAATCTGACCGGACCTGTCAATATCTATCTTTATCAAAACCATAGGCTGGTCGGAACCATTGCCGAGAATGTTCCAGTCGGCGAGGGAACCTACGGCTGGGAAACAGGAGCTCTCATCGAAGGATCGGCCAGCAATGGTATGGGATACAAAATCAGAATCCAATCTGGAGACGGGCATTATTGGGACGCCAGCGATGGGGCCTTTCAAATTCAGTCCCCGCCCCCACCGGTTTTTCGGTAGAATGTCGTTTCAAAATAATTACCGCTTTTGAATTTCTCTCCAAATTTGCTACTATAAGGCGTGTTAAAGGAGACATCGTTTTGCCGGTTTTTAAGAGCCGTTCGCGGGTGGCCGGATTTGTTTTTTCCGTTCTATTCATCATCCACATAAGGATGCCCGCCATGCCGGAGAACATCAACGAATTCTACAAGCTTTTGCCGGATTCGATCGCCGGTTGGAAAAAGGCCGATTCGCCCGCGATCTATACGCCCGAGAATCTGTCGACATATATCGACGGCGGCGCCGAGCTCTACATCTCCTATAATTTTAAGAATGCCCTTTCGATGAAATACCTGGATTCAGCCGACAACGAGATCAATGTTGACATCTTTGAGATGGGCTCCGCCCCCGAC
>CAZJBD010000002.1:0-30794 GCA_964544265.1 uncultured Eubacteriales bacterium | reverse complement strand
CCCCCGACGCCTTCGGCGTCTTTGCCCATTCGCGGGAAACGCTCGACGACCGCTTTGGTCAGGGAAGCGAGTATGCCGCCGGCCTGTTGACCTTCTGGAAGGGCCGCTATTACATCTCGATCCTTGCCTATCCGGAAACGGAAGAAAAAAAGGATGTCGTTTTCAAGCTGGGCCAGACGATTGCCGGCGGGATTGGAAGCGAAGGCGCCCTGCCGCCGATCATCGGCCTGCTCCCGGCGGACAATCTGCTCCCGGAGACCGTGCGCTATTTTCACCATTATATCTGGTTGAATAGTTTCTATTTTGTCTCCAATGAGAATGTTTTAAACATCGGCAACGACACACCGGCGGCCTTGGGCAAGTACCGGAAGGGCGGCGCCACGTTTTTCCTGCTTTTGGTCCGCTACCCCGATGCCCCCAGGGCCGAAGCGGCCGCCCGGCAATTCCAGAAAAGACTTCTGGACGGGGCGGAGGACGGGATGCGCCCGACGAAAGAGGGCCGCTGGACGGGCCTCCGATGCCGGGGCGATCTGGTCAGCGTCGTTTTCAACGCTCCGGACGCACCGACGGTCAGGGCCATTCTCGACAAGATCAAGACGTGAAAAGGAAGGAACGATGAAGCCCAGAGAATCGATCAGCAGACGGCAATTCATTAAGAGCGCTTCGGCCGCCGCCATCGGCACAACACTCCTTCTTTCCGGCCAGGAGACGACGGCTCCCGCCAAGGGCGGCAAGAGCCGTGTCGTTCTGGTCCGCGACCTCAAAGTCCTGGATGAAAACGGTCGTCCTCAATATGCGGTCGTGGAGGAAATGCTCGATTCCGGTATCAAGGCCCTCACCGACATGCCCGATCCGCAGAGCGCCTGGAAAACCATCATCAAGCCTGACGACATCGTCGGCATTAAAAACAACCGCTGGCCCTATCTCCGCACGACCGCCGAGGTCGAAAACGCGCTCAAGAAGAGAATCATCGAGGTTGGGGTCAAGGAAACCAACATCAGTGTCGACGACCTGGGCGTTTTACAGAATCCGGTCTTCCAAAAGGCCACGGCCCTGATCAACGCCCGGCCGATGCGCTCACACCATTGGGCCGGCGTCGGCTCGCTCATTAAAAACTATATTATGTTCATCCCCGAACCGATCAGCATCCATCCCGACTCCTGCGCCGACCTGGCCTCGATCTGGAACCTTCCGGTCGTCAAGGGAAAAACGCGATTGAATGTCCTGGTCATGTTCACGCCCCAATTCCACAGCTTCGGTCCTCACAGCTTCAATCCCAAATATGTCTGGAAATATTACGGCCTCATGCTGGGATTCGACCCGGTCGCCGTCGACGCCATCGGATTGCGCGTCATCGAGGCCATCCGCCGCGAATATTTCGCCGAGGAGCGCCCCCTCAATCCGCCGGCCAAGCACATCGCCATCGCCGATAGCAAATACCATCTGGGCACCGCCGACCCGGAGAAAATCGAGCTCGTCAAGATCGGCTACGACAAGGAGAGTTTCGTCTGATCCCTGGGGCCAAGACCGGCGAGGCCCGGATCAAGGCCCCTCCGCTTCGCCCGTCCCGGAGCCCCGGATTATCTTCCCTCCACGGTTGACTTACCGCCGGTTCCTCCCTATATTCATACCATGAGGAAGGGGAATCAGCCGCTTCAGTGTCCGAAGTGCTATACCCTTAATTCTGACGACAGCCAGTTTTGCTCAAAATGCGGGGCCTCCCTGGACGATTCCGCTGATACCTTATCCTACGCCGGTCCGGGAAAACCGGAAGCCGAGACCACGGATCATTTCACGCCCGGAGAAATGTTCGATCGGCGCTACCGGATCATCGAAGAGATCGGCTGGGGAGGGATGGGCCGTGTCTTCAAAGCCGAAGACACGGAGCTGGACATCACCGTGGCCCTCAAGATCATCCGGCCGGGCTTGTCGTCCAACCCTCGCTTCATCGAACAATTCAAAAAAGAAATGCTCCTGGCCCGGTCGATCTCCCACGAGAACGTCATCCGGATATTTGATCTGGGTGAGACACACCGGACCAAGTACATATCGATGGAGTACATCAAGGGAGAAAACTTGAAGGAGTTTCTCCAGGCCTCGGGGACCCTGGCGGTCGAAACGGTCGTCCATATCGCCCGGCAGATCGGCGAAGCCCTCAAACTCGCCCACGCCAAGGGAATCATTCATCAGGACCTCAAGCCTGCTAATATCATGGTTGACCGAAGCGGCCGGGTTTATATCATGGACTTCGGGCTGGCCAGGGCCGTCTATGGAATCGACGCGGAAGAGCCCGGCGGCGTCGCGGGAACCCCGCAATACATGTCTCCCGAGCAGGCCAAAGGCGAAAAAATCAGCGCCGCCTCCGATATCTATTCGTACGGGGCCATCCTCTATGAAATCGCCACCGGCCGCCCCCTGTTCAAGGCGGACACCCGGGCCGAATATAAGGAAAAGCACATCTCGGAAAGGCCCGTCCCGCCGGCAAAAGTCAATCCGCGGCTGCCAAAGCAGCTGGAGCACATCATCCTGAAGTGCCTGGAAAAAGACCCGGCTAAGCGTTACCAGAATATCGCTGAGATCCTGGCCGACTTGAGCCAACTGGAGAGAATGGGCGCGGCAACGTTTTGGGGGTGGGTTAAAAGTCATTGGGTTTACGGGCTGACGGCGGTCATTCTTTTGTTCGCGGCCCCGTTCGTCTATCGCCTCTTGATCAATCCCCGCCTCCCGCCTGTGCCTCCGGGAAGAAGCCCTTCCCTGGCGATCATGTACCTGACAAACAACACGGGGGATAAAAGCCTGGATTACATGCGGCAGACCCTAAGCGAGCTCCTGACCGCCGACCTCCTCCAATCCCAATATGTCCGCGTTCTGACCGGAGATAAAATCTACGGAATCCTCAAGTCTTTAAATCTTCTCGACGCTCCGATTTATTCCTCGGAGGAACTCAAGAAAGTGGCGGCCAAGGCCAAGGTCGACTATGTCCTCCAGGGAAGCTTCACGAAAGCCAGAGACCAGTTCCGGATCAACACGTCCCTCCATAGGGCCGACACCATGGAGGTTCTGCAGGCCGAGCGGGAGCAATGGACGGGCGACGATAGCATGTACTCCATGATCGAAACGCTGACCCGGAAAATAAAAGAAGACCTAAAGCTTCCGAGGGCCGCTTTGTCCAAGGATATCCAGAAGGAACTCAAGACGATCACAACCGGCTCGACAGAGGCCTTCAAGTCCTACGTCGAAGGAAAACGGCTGTTCGAGGAGCAGAAATTCGAACAAAGCCTGAAAGCCCTGGAGCAGGCTGTTTCCCTGGATCCCGAATTCGCCATGGCCTATCTCTTGATGGCGGAGAACTATTTCTATTTGCGCAACGGGGAACAGAGCGAGAAGTGCATGAACAAGGCCATGTCTTTTCTCAACCGTGTTTCCGATAGGGAATTCTACATGATCCGGGCATATGCCGCCTTGACACCTCGCGAAGCCATCGACATCTACAAGAAATTGCTGGCGGTCTATCCCGAGGACACGGACGCTCTCGGACAATTGGGGGCCTTGTACAGAAACATGGAAGCTTGGGACCTAGCCGCCAGGCAATTCGAAAAGGTCCTGACGATCGATGATATGGACGAGCTGGCCTACGAGAATCTTTCCATTATTTATATGGCCCGAGGGGACTATCAGAAAGCCGTTGATCTTCTGAAATCCCATCTCGACGCTTTTCCCGGCTGGTTCGGTTTCCACAACCGGCTGGCCATGGCTTATCTTTGCCTTAAACAATATGACAACGCTCTCGAAGAAGCCGGAAAAGCCAGAGCACTAGAACCGGCGGATTTCGAACCTATTGAATACGAGGGGCTGATTTATCTCGTTAAGGGAGAACAAGGTAGGACGGAGGAAATATTCCGGCAAATGATTGGCTCCGACGATCCTCAATTCCAAATAACTGGACGGGGATGGCTATGCCATCTTTATCTCGAACAGGGAAAATACGGCCGGGTGAGGGAAGAGGTCAAAACGGGGTTGGACCATTCCCAGACAACGGAGATGTCCTCGGAGTTGCGGGCCTTCGAACTTTATACGATGAAAATGATTTCCGCTTATGCCAGCCTCCGGACAAATGAACTCCCGCCGCCTTATGAGGCTGTAACCGCGGCCCTGGAGGCTGCCCAGGAATTGGAGCGAGACGATTATATCAGTTTGGCCCTGCACTTTCGCGGACTCACCCTGGCGAAGATGAAAAGATTCCAAGACGCCCAAGCCGCGGCTGAAAAGTTAAGGGAGTTTATCGAGAAGGTTGGAGCCGTGAAAGAACTCCGTCTCTATCATCGCCTGATCGGCGAAATCGCCCGGGAGGAAGGCGATATGGCAAGGGCCGTCGGCTCCTTTGAAACATCGGTGAAGCTTCTGCCGGGGCAGAATTATAAATCCGACCTCCATATCCTCTTTCTCGATTCCCTGGCCTCGGCTTATTTTCAAACGGGCGATTCGGACAAGGCTCAAAAAAGCTATGAGCAAATCATCACCCTGACGACCGGAAGGTTGAGATGGGGAGACCTCTACGCCAAGAGCTTTTATTGGCTGGGTAAGATCTCTGAAACAAAAAATCAGAAAGAAAAAGCTGCTGAGTTCTATCGGCGGTTTCTCGAAATCTGGAGCCAAGCTGACCCGGGACTCCCGGAGGTCGGCGATGCCCGGAAGTGCCTTGCGGTCTTGACCGCCTTTCCCCGTTGACGCTCAGCCGCCGGGCCGGCCGGGACGGATGCCATGGTTCTCCAAGTCCTTCCACAGGAGCCGTTTTTCTTTTCGAAAGATTTTTCTAATCCGGCAATCCACGGGCATGATCCTGCCGATGATCCCGCTGGCAAACGCGGCGTCGACCGGGCAGATGACGCAGTCCTGAACGTCCCGGCAGAGACCGCAGAATCGTCTCGGCGTATGAAAATAATCCATCCGGAGGTCGGCGTAGCGGGCAAGAATCCGCCGATAAATCCTTTGCTCCTGGTCGATAAAGGAATCCAGACCCCCGAAACAATACTGAACAAACGCAGGGTCTTTTATTTTTTTTTGGAAATCGTAAAAGAGGTGACAGCCCCAGAGGCGTCTGTCTGGAGAGAGGGCCATTCTTTTTTCGCCCGCCCGGCAGCCGAAAACCCCGGGTTCAGCCGATGTCCTGAAATTAGCCACCGGAACGTATCCCTTCTTCCGGCAGAAATCGAAGAGGAGCCGGCGAAGGTCCGATAATTCAGCGCCGAGCTGGGCAAAGGCATCCTCGCCCCAGGGCCGATCGTTAATGCAGGAAATCTGGGCGTCCCGAACGCCCCTTTTAACAATGTCCCGAATCGATGCAGAAAGGTCGGTAACGGTCTCCGGCGTGAAAACGCTGTTGGTGAGGAGCTCGATTCGCGGACAGTCCAGCAGCCTCTCGAGAGCTTGGGAAACAATAGGAAAGCTCCCCTCTCTCCTGCTCTTATCCTGGGCACGCCCATCAAAGCTTAGCAGAACCGTGAACCGATTCTGATCAAAAAGTCTGAGGGTATCATCGTCGAGAAGGCTGCCGTTCGTTGAGATGGAATATTGGATATTTTTGCTCTGCCGCCGGTTTTCTGCCTTGACGGCATAAACGGCTCGCCTGATCGTATCTTTGGCCAAGAGAGGCTCCCCGCCATAAAAAAGGATCGAACATTCCTTGTCGAAACGGGGGAAGAAAAAACCGATGGCCTTTTCGATTGCGGCCGGATCGAGAAAAAGGCCGTCTTTTTCCTGATAGCAATAGCTACAGGAAAAATTGCACTCTCCCGTTAGGATGAGAGAGAAGGAGGAAAACATGTTCGACGGGCTGCTACCTCATCATCCTAATAGGCTCAGATGGTCTGACAGATTCACACTGGTCCGGCACCTTTTTTCTCGTCAAACTTTTTTGTACGTGTCGAGCGATGCTTGTCTCGGCAGGATTTTTCTGCAATCTTTAATGAACACTCCTAGATCGTCTAAATTATCCAGTTTCCTTATCGTCTCTTCGGCTTCATCAAGAGCATCTTTCGTCTCCCTCCGGTCTTTTTCCCAAGCTTTGTAGTTGGTGGGAGATTTCGGGTCGATCGGGACATCGTTGACAAAACGCTTGAGATTCCCGAGAAGAACGTAAATGTCTGTTTTGGATTTCTTTTGTCTCATTTGTTCCCCCCTTTGGCAAATACTTGCTTTTATTTTAACTCCGCACTTCGAAGGATGGTCACCCCTTCTTTCCTGCAAGCTTCAGCCGGCTGTAAATTTTATTCTTTTGCATCACGACTTTCTGGAGGTCCCTTCCGTATTTGGCAACTGACTGTGCGAGCACTTGTCTCGAGGGAACTTTTCCGCAATCTTTAAGCGGCCCAATGAACACATTGAGTCCCTCAAGATATCCTGGCTTCTTTAGAATTCTCTCGGTTTCATAAATGGCCTTTCCCATCTCCGCCCGGTCTTCTTCCCAAGCTTTGTATTTAGGCGATTTCGGATTGATCGGGACATAGTTGACAAAACGCTTGAGATTCTTGAGAAGAATGTAAATGTTGGTCGTAGAATCCATTTTTTCCCCTCCTATGATGGATGGTTGTATTGTAACTTCAAAGTTTTAAAGATGTCAAATGCTGTTCGATTCGCGTTCGATTCGGCTTCGAGGACCATCGCTAATCGCTCCATGGAGACGCAGAATCCGCACTCCAGCCGGCGGAAATTGGCCGCTTGATGAATTCTTATCGCAGCCGGGCGATTGACAAGGATGCCGGACCGACATATAAAAGCAACGGCCGAATAAAAATGACCCATTTCTTTGCTTGGTGGAAGGATTCCTCCCCCGTTTCGAGGCGATCGCTGGTGGCCGCCTCCCTGGGCTGGATGCTAGATTCTTTCGATGTCATGCTTTACGCCATGGTCCTCGCCGCCCTTATGAAGGACCTCGATATGGTTAAAAGCACGGCCGGAATGCTAGGATCTCTAACCCTTCTGGCTTCGGCGGCCGGCGGAATGGTCTTCGGCATCATAGCCGACCGTTTCGGCCGGACCCGGGCTCTCAGGGCCAGCATCCTGATCTACTCCGTTTTCACAGCGGCCTGCGGTCTCGCCCGGACGGTCCCAATGCTTGCCGTTTTCCGGGTCTGTCTCGGGTTGGGAATGGGCGGCGAATGGGCCAGCGGCGCCGCCCTTGTCTCTGAGACCTGGCCGGCCGAGCACCGCGGCAAAGCGCTCGGCTTCATGCAGAGTTTTTGGGCGGTCGGCTACGCCTCGGCCGCTCTGGTCACGGCCGTCGTCCTGCCTCGATGGGGCTGGAGGGCCGTGTTTTTCGTGGGCGTCCTGCCCGCCCTTTGCACGCTCTGGATCAGGGCCAAAGTCCAGGAACCGAAAATTTGGGAAACGCAGAGGAACCTCAAGGCAAGGGATAGGCACGGAACCCAACAGCCGCGTCTCTCAGGCCGACTCATGCACATCACCGTAGCCGTGGTCTTGATGAATGCTTTCACCATGTTCGCTTGGTGGGGGCTCAATCTTTGGATCCCGGGATATCTCTCCCTCCCCCGCAGTCAAGGCGGGATTGGCCTCGGCCCCGGCCTCATGTCAACTCTCGTCATCTTCATGCAGGTCGGGATGTGGCTGGGCTATCTCACCTTCGGGTACATCAGCGACGCGGTCGGAAGGAAAAAGACGTATGTCGTTTTCGTACTGGCCGCGTCGGGTTTCGTCCTGCTCTATTCCGCGGTTCACACTCCCCTTCTCCTGTTTGTCCTCGGACCTTTCGTCGCCTTCTTCGGAACCGGATACTTTTCCGGTTTCGGCGCTCTGACGGCCGAGCTCTACCCGACCCGCATTCGGGCCACGGCCCAGGGACTCACCTACAACATCGGGAGAATCGTTTCGGCGGCTGCGCCCCTAGCGGTGGGGTCGCTCGCCCAAACCCGTGGTTTCGGAAAGGCCTTCCTCCTGACCTCGGCGGCATTCCTCATGGCGGCTTTGATGTGGCTGGGAATCCCGGAGACGCGCGGCAAGGCCCTCGAGCCATAGAGTCCGCCCAATCCCTCCCCGTCAGTGTTTCCGTAAGATGCCCGCGACCGCAAGGATGATCGCGGCCAGGGCCGCGATCTGAATTGGACGAACGACGTTTCCGAAAACAAGGGCGGAGCAAACGGCCGGGTAGACTATGGATGATCCGTATTGAACGGGGCCCGTCCGCATCATCGATTCGATCCTGTAAGCGAGCTGGAGAGCAATAAAGGCCGTCAGGGAAAAGAACAGATAAAGATAAACATAGGGTGAAAGGAGGTATTCGCCGATACGGAAGCCATGGATCCCGACCAGGGCCTTCATCAGGACAATGATGATGCCCGTCGAGGTCCCCGAGATCGAGGCGAACATCACGGCCCTGGCCGGCCGGGATATGCCTTTGGCAAAAGCCATCGCGAAGAGAAACAGAGGGAATGCTGAGGCGGCCACAAGAAGGGGAATGTTCAAGGAGCCCTTTCCCGGGGGAGGCTCGTAAATGTTAAGCAGGACGATCGACAGAAAAACCGCGGCGGTATAGAAGATATCCGAACGGTGAAGCTTCTCGCCGAGAACGACCGAGGCCAGAAGAATTAGGACGACAACCCCGGAGCCTGCAAAGGCCGCCACAACATGGGGCGTCAGCGTGCTTAGGGCCATTAGACTGGGGACGACGTAAAGATTGGACAGAAGGAATCCCGCGATCCAGGTCCTAAGGTCCCGCCGCCAAGCTTCGTCCTTGGGACCTTTGTGCCCGATCCAGGCGATCCCCTTCTTCATAAGGACCATGCCCGCAGAGAGGACCGCGTAGGCCGTGAAGGCGAGGAGCGCGGCGATCGCCTTGGACACGCGCTTATGATTCCCGGCCGTTTAGGACTTCTTCATGATCCTCAGCCGGGTGTAGGCAATAAGCCCACCGGCGTCGATGATCGCCTGCCTGGCCTTCGGCAGGGGAAGAGTCGCGAACGCCTTGCCGGTCGTCGTGTTGACGACCTTGTCTCCGGCGAACTCGAGCTCGTCCCCTTCCGACGTTTCGATATCGGGACAAACGACCGTGCGCAGGCCGAGGTTAATCGAGTTCTGCAGGAAAATCCGGGCGAAATTTCGGGCCACGATCACGAGCTCATAGCCTTTGAGGGTCGAGGCGGCCTGTTCACGCGAAGACCCGCAGCCGAAGTTTTTGCCAGCCACGATGACGCTCCCTCCCAGGATTTCCTTCCTTCGGAGCCTGGCGTTGAACTCGGCATGGTCGGCAAAGGCAAATTGGGGGGTCTCGCTCGGAAGTACGGTCGCCATGAAGCGTCCGGGGTAGATGATATCGGTCGAAATGTCGTCGCCCAGTTTTAAAACCACCTTGGCCATGTCATCTTCCTCCTTTCCTGGGGTCGGTGATGACGCCCTTAAGGGCGCTCGCGGCCGCCACAGCCGGCGATGCGAGGTAGACTTCGGCGTTGGGATTGCCCATCCGGCCCTTGAAGTTCCTATTCGTCGTCGCCAGGGCGACTTCTCCATCTCCCAGGGCCCCCTGATGGACGCCCAGGCAAGGCCCGCAGCCGGGGTTCATGACCACGGCTCCAGCCTTGATGAAGTCGGCAAGGTATCCGGCGTTAAGCGCCTGCTTGTATATCTTGTAAGAGGCCGGGAAAACGAGCATGCGCGTCCCGCGGGCGACCTTTTTGCCCTTGACGATTTTCGCCGCAACAGCCAGGTCGTCAAGCCGGCCGTTGGTGCAGGAGCCTATGACAACCTGGTTGATCTTAATACCAACGACCTTGCGGACAGGCTTGACATTGTCTACGGTATGCGGACAGGCAACCTGGGGTTCGAGCTTGGAGACGTCGATCTCGATAACTTTGTCATAGGACGCATCCGGATCGGGGCCGAAAACCTCGATTTTCCCTTTGACTTTCGCCTCTTCCCTGAGATAGCGAAGCGTCTCTTCGTCCGGGGGAACGATGCCCGAGGTTGCTCCCGCCTCGACGGACATATTGCAGACCGTAAGCCGTCCGGACGTGGGCATGTTCTTAAACGCCGGGCCGTGGAACTCGAGGACTTTGAAGTTCGCCCCTTCGGCCGAAATCTTCCCTATCAAGTGGAGGATGAAATCCTTGGGCATGACGTATTTCGGGAAACGGCCCTTGGCGACGACCTTGATGGTCAGGGGAACCTCGACATTCAGGACGACGCCCAACGCCCAGACGGAGGCCATCTCCGTTGCCCCGATGCCGAAGGCAAAAGCGCCCAGGGCGCCGTGGCTCGTCGTGTGGCTGTCCGTGCCGACCACGACCTTGCCCGGAAGAACATAGCCGCTTTCCGGCAGGATCTGGTGGCAGATGCCGCCCTCGTCTCCGCGGATGTCATGAAACTTCGTGATACCCTGGGCCGCGACGAACTCACGGATCCTTTTTTGGTTCGTGGCGGTTTTGGAGCTCTCGGCGGGAACCCGATGGTCGAAGATGATGGCGATCCTGGAGGGATCCCAGACCTTCGCCTCTTTTCCCGTATCCTTAAAAACCTCGCGGAACTGGTTGATGACCAGGGCCGCATTCTCGTGGGACATGGCCATGCCCACCTCGGGCTCGACCACGTCCCCGGCCTTGACGAAAGGCCTGTGAGTCGCCCCGGCCAGGATTTTTTCGACCATCGTCATGCCCATAATGACCTCCGATCCTTCATTCGCCGTTTATCGCTCGTCTTACTTATTGAATCTCCGGCTTTATAATCCCCCGGCATTCCGGAAGAAGGGGTTCCAGAGAGGAAGTATTTTCTACCAAAAGATGGGGAAAAAGGCAAGTCCTACAGGGAGCTCTCCCGCCATAGGGACTGGTCAGGATCGGGCAGGAAAATCCCCGTCCTGGCTTCCTCGATCATCTGGGCCACGAGGAGGTTCCAACTGATAAAATCGGGGGCGGCCAGGGGAGCTCCCGTATCCGCATGGTAGTTTTCATGCATCATCCCATTGCGGGCCAGGTCGTCCAAGCACAGCCGGGTGACCCGCTCGGCAACCTCCACGGCAGGCTTGGGATAGCCATAATGGATGAGGGCGTGCATGAACATCCAGTTGGCGTGCGGCCAGATGGGCCCCTGCCAGTTGGAGTAAGGCTTGATCACGTTCTCGTTGTTATAGGACGGCTCATCGGCGGCCACGGATCGGATGCCGAAAGGCGACCAGAGCTTGCCTGAATCGAGCACGTAACGTTCGATCATGGCCCTACCCCGCTCCAGAGGCGCAAGCCGCGCCCACAATGGAAGCAGATTGCTGTAGGTGATGCAACGGACGGACCGTTTTTCGACGCCGTCGTAATTATAATACGTTGAATCCTCTTCGTCCCAGAGATGGGCGTTGACGGCGTCAACGAGCCGGCGGACCCGTTCTCGGAACGCTCCGGCATCGTCGCTTCGGCCAATTTTTTCGGCGACCAGCGCCATGGACCGGTAATCGAGGACCATGAAGGCGTTGACGTCGGCCCCGGCGACGCTGTTATGGTAGCGGCGGACCAGGGCCGGATTGTTGTCGGCCCCCGACTCCATGCTGTCCCACCACTTGACCAAACCCGTCCCCGGGTCGCTCATCCTGCGCTCCCGGTAAAGGACACAGGCTTTCATCTTTTCCCAGACGGGCCTGACCCATTCGAAGTCGCCGAGCGATCGTGAAGCATAGAACGCCGCTTGCCCCATGAGCGGCTTGATGTGATAGAGGCGGGCGTCGCGGCCGGCCCAGGGACGGATCCCGCCCGGCGTGTGTCCGTCCGGCTCCGTGCAGGCAAGGAAATTGAGGCACCAGTTCTTAAGATAGATTCCGTCGTTCCGGTCTTCGGATATGAGGTGCAGGCCGACAAAGAACGCGTCCCAGTCCCAGAGCTCTTCGTAAACCCCGTTCGGCACGATGTAGTCATAGCTGAGGACGCCGTAGGCCTTCCGGATGACCCTGCTTTTTAGGGGGCTTATCCGCTCACGGGCCGCGGCCGATAATTTGTCAAGGAACGCTTGGATTTCCAATTTGTTTTCGGCCATTCGTTCAACCTTATTTCTTGAATTTTGAGATGAACTCCTCAACCTCGGGGATGCCGCCCTGGAGAATGAGATAGCCATTCGACGGCTCCCTCTCCGTGATCTCGCCCGCTATGGGCGTCAGCATGATCCTCTTAATCTCCTCATAATCCGCGGTCTGTCCCAAAGTCCAGCCCAATTTGACATAAGCGACCTCGGGAAGCATGTTGGCCGCGGGGATAACCCCTAACTCCATCATGTCCCGTCCTGTATCATATACGTACATCTGGACATACCCCCAAAGGGTTTGAACCGTCATGAAAACAGCGATGCCTTTGTCCCTGGCCCTCTTGAGCGCCGGGTAGAGCGGCTTGTTAACGTGCCCCAGGCCGGTCCCCGCGATGATGATCCCCCGGTAACCGTTGTCGATGAGAGAGTCGAGGATGTCCGGCTTCATGTTCGGGTAGTAATAAACGATGCTGACCCTCTCTTCGAAGGCCGTGTTGATGACGACATCTTTTTCATCGCGCCTCCTCCGGTAGTCCTGACGCAGAAGCGTGATCTTCTCCCGGCTGACCATGGCGATGGGGATGTCGCCAATCGTCCGGAACGTGGACCGGTAGCTCGAGTGCATCTTGCGAACGCGGGTCCCCCGGTGCAGCAGTCCGTAGAGGTCCGATGTCGGCCCGAACATGCAGACCATGACCTCGGCGATGTCGCTCTCGGCGGCGGCCCTGACGCTGTACATCAGGTTGAGGGC
Source organism: uncultured Eubacteriales bacterium (assembly GCA_964544265.1). GTDB lineage: Bacteria > Acidobacteriota > Aminicenantia > Aminicenantales > Saccharicenantaceae > JALHVH01. The sequence continues at coordinate 18,037 of CAZJBD010000002.1, read as the reverse complement.
TGCGTCCGAGGAGGGCCGATCGCTCGATCGTTGGGACCCGACCATGACAATGGGCACGGGCGAGTTCTGGACCATGAAGGATAGGATGGCCGCCGTGTGGTGCATGGTGTCCGTGCCGTGGCCGATGACGATGCCCTGGACACCCTTGGCGATTTCCCTTCCGATGGCTTCGGCCGTCCCCCGCCATTGCTCGGGCCCCATGTTCTCGCTGAATACGCCGTAAAGCTTCTCGGTCTCCAGGTTGCAGATATCGGCCAGCTCCGGCACAGAACCATACAACTCGCCCGGCGAGAAAGCCGGGATGACTGCGCCCGTTCGGTAGTCGAGCCGGCTGGCGATCGTCCCTCCCGTTCCCAGGAGCTTGACTCGCGGTTTTTTCGGATCGTAAGGGAATTCTTTTTCCGGGATCTTGTAATGAGCTTCCTTCCGTCCCTGGATATCGATCGCTGTAATGCTGTCGGCAAGAATGCCGACGTTGTATCCGGACTTGAGCTTAAGGATGATGTGCAGGGGGTCGGCCGTTTCGGAGCGAGGCAGGATGATGCCCACAAACTCCCCTCTGTCAGTTGTGATCTTGACGTCGCTCCAGACCTGGGCATGGAAACTCTTAAGGACATCCAGAGCCCGCCCCTTATATCCTTTGTAAAGATTCTCGTCCATTATCGGGAACTCCCTTCGAGCTCTTCTTTGAGCCAGGCTGCCAGTTCCGTGCCATCGACCCTCCCCCGCCATTCATCCATGAGCCGGCCCATGGCCAGAAGCTCCCGCGCCGCCTCCCGTCTAAATCTCCTGCCTTTCAGATTCTCCACGGCGGCTCGAACGTCTGCTCCGACCTTCAGATGATCAGCCGGAGACGGCCAGAGATCTTCGATTTTTCTCCGATCGACGAGCACGCGTTCGAGAAGCTCCGGGAGACCCTCCCGGTAGATCTGTCGATCCTTGAGAGCGGCGAGAATTGTGGTCATGGTCGCCTCATCAAGACGTTCGACGGCAAGACCCTTTTTTTTCAGCCGGGCGGGGATTTGAATAAGGACCACGGACACCAGGGCCGACTTCATGCCCCATTCTCCGATGGCCCTCTCAAACAGGGAGGCGAACGGCGAGACGGCGAGTTTTTCCACAAGGTCCGCAGGGACGCCGATCTCCCTGTACCTCTTCTCGATGCTCAGGATGTTCGGACGAAGCGAGGCCCTGATCCTGTCCAGCCGTTCCGCGGTGATCCGTTTGGCCGGGAGGTCGGTGTCCGGGTACATCCGGTCGGGGCCGGGCAGGATGCGTTCGAAACCGTTCGTCCCGTCGATATGGGCCTGTCTCGTTTCGGAAGGTATGCCGATGGTGGCTTCCCTCGCCCGGGCGATGATCTCCTGGGCGCCGAGCCGGGCGTCCGCGTCCGGACCCCAAACGATGACCAGCGTGTCGTCGGGTCCGGCGTTCATGGCCTTGCGGACCGCCAGCCACTCCGAGCTGGACAAGGTTTCACCTGGATTGTCCGAGTGAATGATGTTTGGGAGGACGGTCAGGCAAGCGATGACTCGCACGCGGTCGGAGATCTCCTGGGAAAAGGACGTGTGGGTCTGGGTTTGCCATCTCAAGAGGCTTTTGAATCCATGGAGCCGGACGCCGCAGACGGTCATCCCGTTCGCGATCGCCGATCGGATCGGCTGATACTCGGTCCGGCGCAAGACCTTGCCGATCTCTTCCGTGAAAGCATTGAACGAGGCCTTGACGATCCCCCGGCGGGCCAGCTCATCCCGGAGCCTCAACAGGTTCCATTGCCGCATGGCCTCGTTGTAGGTGAGGAGAGGAATCCGCGGAATGCGCGGGACGCCCTTGATCTCCACGCGCGTCCCGCCCGTAACGCTGACGTTGACATCCTCACGCGCCGCCCCGATTCCCGTCCGAACCTTGCCGGTCATCCGTACAAGCCGGCGCAGGAGTTGGGCGACCTCGGCCACTTCCTGAGGAGTCCGCATGTCAGGGGCGGTCACGGTCTCGATAAGGGGCATGCCGAGCCGGTCCGTGAGATAGACGCGCCGGTGGCCGACGTCGCTGACCTCGCGGCAGGCGTCCTCCTCCAACCCCAACTGGACGATCCTGATGTCGCGCCCCTTGTAGGGGATCTTGCCGTCCACCCCGACGATGGTCGTCCGCTGGAAGCCGGTGGGGATGCTCCCGTCCAGGTATTGTTTGCGGGCGATATGAAGCTCGTCGATCATCTTGCAGGCATAGAGCATCCCGATGCCCAAGGCGATGTCCAACGCTTCCTCGTTGAGCCTGAAGGGCGGTGTATCGTCCATCTCGTACGTGCAGACCGTCTCGCGATGAATCCGATAGATGATCTCCTTTTTCGTCTTGAACTCCATGAGGGCCGTGCCATCGTACTCGCCGAGCTCGGAGAGCGTGGGCCGCATGTGACGAAGGATCTCGGCGTCGAACGCGTTGCTCAGCCGGCCGGCCGGACAGAAGCAAAAGAGCTTCTGTGAAGTCAGGAGCTGCTGGTGGATCTCCAGGCCGGACCTGAAGCCGACGGCGGCGTAGTCGTCCGGCGTCATCTCCTCGAAAGGCTTGAAAACAAATTCTTTCGTGGCCTGGGGTCCTTCCAAACGCGGTTTGAATGTCCATTAATACATGAAGCCAGAAAAGCTGTCAAATTCCCTTCTTCCCACCCAGACAGAGGGAGAACATTTCGTCTCCTGAGAGCCTGACCGAAGGTCGGTCTTCAAGCGGGGAATCCGCTCATGATGGCCGCGGCGCGTATGTCAATTCTTGGAACGTCAAAGTGACGGCCGTCCCGTTGGTCCTGTCGACATCGATCGCTCCTTCCAGCTGGTCAACGAGCAGGTTCACGATCTGCAGTCCAAAGGTTTTGGCTTTCCGTAAATCCAGGCCTGCAGGCAAACCCACTCCATCGTCCGCTACCCGAAGCTCGACCCTTCCCTCGGGTCCGCGTCTCAATCTGATCTTAATCACCCCTTTCCGCCCAGCTGGAAACGCATGTTTGAGCGCGTTGGAAATTAACTCATTGAGGATGAGTCCGCAGGGGACGGCCGAATTGATGTCCACGGATACGTCCTCAAACTCCGTTTCCATCCGGACCTTCTCTGGACGGATCAGATAGACCTGGAGCAGGTGAGCCGCTAGAGTCTGGATATATCCCGTAAGGTCGATTTTCGACAGGTCGGGAGATCTATATAGCTTTTCGTGGACCAGGCTCATGGAACGGATGCGTGTCTGCGCCTCTTTAAGGATCCCCCGGCATTCCTCATTCGTTGTGTGCCCGGATTGGAGGCTGAAAAGGCTAGAAATGACCTGCATGTTGTTCTTGACGCGGTGGTGAATCTCCCGGAGCAGAACTTCTTTTTCCCGCAGAGATGACCGCAGGGCCTCCTCCGCTTGCATGCGCTCGGTGATGTCGCGGTCCGACCCTTGAAAACCGATCAATTCACCCCGGGCGTCCAACAGCGGCACGGCGTCGCTCTCCAGCCAGCGCATGCTGCCGTCCTTATGCACCCATCGTACGATCAGATTGCTCCATCCCGTTTTATTCTCAATCCATCCCGGAAGCATCCCTCCAATTTTTCGGCGGTCCTCCGGATTCATGTAAACCGTCGCGTCCTTCCCCACGATATCCCCGACCGAGTAGCCCAAGATCTGTTCTATCGCTGGATTGCTATAGGTATGGATCCCTTTATTATCCATCCGCCAGATCCATTCCTGATTCGTTTCAATGATGGCCCGATACTTCGCCTCGTTCTCCCGCAACCTCTCCTCCGCCTCCTTGCGCCTGGTGATGTCCGTTATGAAACCCTCAAAATTGGAGCCGCCGTCCGGAGATTTGTTCAATCGAGCATTGGCAGAGACCCAGATGACGCTTCCATCCTTCTTGCGCATTTGGAACTCAAGGCCTTTGAGAAACCCCGTTTCTCTGAGAATGCGGACAACCATTTTCCTATCATCCGGATCCGCGTACAGCTGGTGGGCGATATCCGTAACCGTTCTCATCATTTCTTCAGGGGATTCGTAGCCGAGCATCCTGGCAAAGGCCATATTCACTGTGATAAGCCTGCCGTCGGATGTCGTCTGATATACGCCTTCCACAGCATTATTGAAAAGATTCCGGAATTTTTCCTCGCTCTCCCGCAGGGCCTCCTCCGCCCGCATGCTCTCGGTGATGTCGCGGCCAGAGGAAATGGCCCCTATGACGCGCCCGCCTTCATCTTTGAGGACCCGACACCACCAGGCCAAAAGGCGCTTCTCCCCATCTTTGCGCCTTTGCCAGCTCTCGACATAGATCACTTCGCCTTGTCCTTCGAAAAGCGGTTGGACCTTTTGATATGTCTCCTGTTCGCCCTCAAAATAGAATGCTGCTTCCTTGCCGATGACATTCTCACCGAAGAACTCTATGCCCGCCGGATTCGCCCAGGTATAGACCTTATTCTGATCGACCTCCATGATGATGTCCGGAACCGCGGAGACAAGAGCCTCATGGCGCGAGGAGACGTCGTAGAGGGTCTTCGCCGCAGCCAGCCGCTCCCGGAAAAAACGAACCCGCTGTTGGCGCCAAATCAGGGCCGCAGCCATGCCCGCGCCGAAGAGAAGGGCGCCGACAAGCCCGACGATCAGCCACAATCGCTCTCGCAGGGGCGCCTGAACCTCCGCGATATCCATGCGGGCGATGAGAAACCAGGGCGAACCAGGAATTCCGCGCACGTCGGCCAGCACCGCGACGCCGCGATAATCAAGGCCTTTCATGATACCTTCCTGCCCCAGGGCTGCTTTAACGCAGGGCAGGTCCGTGGATGTCAATGGGATACGCAACTCCAGAGCCGCATCCTTTTGAAACTTGAGCTCACTCAGAAAGAGCGCGTCATTTCCGTCCCGGCGGACAAGCAGGAATTCGGCCGTTCGGCTGGGGGAAGGCCATTGCTGGACAAGGGGGTAGAGATGAATCGACGGGTCAATGCGCAGCACGAGAATACCCAAGGGTTGGCTGCCGTCCGGCCTTCGAACCGGAACGACAAGACTTAAATGGATGGGACGATCGAGCGCATCCCGGTGGAGATCCAGAAACGTTGCCTTGTCCAAGCGCAGAATCTCGGGGATTTGCTGCAGCAGATGGGACGCCACGGGCTCTGGCGTGACAGGAGCCGCCACCCGCTCGATCCCCTGAGTATCCAGAATAAAGACCCGGTCATACTCGTAGGCGTCCTTTATCTGATCGAGCCAGCCAATAATAAGGCTCCTGACCTCCGTGTCCGTGGGAGCCTCAAAAAGGCGTTCGACCAGTCCGGCAAAGGCCCTGTTCCGGTAAAAAACGGAAGCATCCGCAAGCCGTTCTTTTCTCCACTGGACCAATTGGCTCGCTTTCAACTCCGCAATAGACGAAAGCTCATGTTCAACCTCGACGAGGAAATCCCGGGCGTAGTTGCTATAGAAGATATTTCCGGCAGCAACAATGCCCGCCGCAACGATAAGGAAAAGGAGGAGAAGATAAAGCGAAGGCCGGTGCTCTCTTGGGTCGAGAGATTGGGGATTTGACCTTAGCCGCGCCATCGAATTGTCGGCCGGACCCCCACTCGGATTCCCTTCTTTAACCAAGAGCGCCTCCCCTCAAGTCTTATAGGTTCGAACGCCGGGATTATCCCCTCGTTTTCCGGAACCTCGGAACCACAAATCGACTTGATGAGCCCACTCTTCCTGACCACAAGAATATGTCAATCTTAGGTGGAAGTCAACCTGGAGGGGGAACCTGTTTCGCCTTTCCCCCTTCCAACGTTCGCTTCGCTCCCTGCCTCCCTTTCTCCGGCGAGGCATGAACTCTCGCCCTGCGACCAAGAGGGCATACCCCCTTGGATCCCCCGACGAGCGGCTCCCCGGGGCAAGACCCGGGGTGCCGCTCGTCAACTTAAACGTGCCTGAGAAGCCGGATTCAGGCGGTAAGAAACATGTCCTGCAAAGAATTTGACATGGCTTTTCATTATCTCTATGATGATCTTAAGTTGGGGATGACCTCGCTTCGTCGCTTGAGGACAATCTTCGGGATTATCCTTTCTGCGGGTATTCTGCTGCTCGCGCAGGAGGGCTGTCGACCCCGCGCTCCTCGGAACCTTCTTTGGATCGTTGTCGATTCGATGAGATATGACCACCTTTCCTGTTCCGGACAGAAAAAGTTTTCGACCCCGGCCATGGATGCCCTGGCTCAAAAGGGGGTTCTTTTTGAAAGAGCCTATTGCTCCATCCCCACGACTCTGCCTTCAATCGCCAGTATGTTGACGTCCACGTACCCAATTTTCAATGGCATCACAACAAATTATGATATCCTGCCGGATACCCTCTTGACGATCGCCGAAGTCCTTCGCGATAAAGGATTCCAAACGGCCGCTTTTGTCAGCAATGCCGTCCTGCAAAAAGCGACGAACATCGGGCAGGGTTTTGATTCCTACGACGATGACCTTCCCCAAAGAGAGGCCAATCGTATGTTCTATGAGAGAGAGGGGAGCCTGACAGCCCAGGCGGCGATCCGGTGGTTAGACCAGAACGGAAGAAAAAAGAAATTCTTTGTTTTCATCCATTTTCAGGACCCCCACGGCCCTTATTATCCTCATCCCGAGTTGGGCAAGCTTCTGCCTCGATACCGCAAGAGAGTCATTCTGGATGTCGGCGACGCTCAGCACGACGCCATTACACCCTACCAAATTCTGGAAAACCGGACCGATGCCGCGTCTTATCTTGTCAACTACGCCGGAGAGGTCATTTATGTGGATCGCCAGATCCAGGGGCTTCTAACGGAGCTTGAGAATCTCGGTTTGGAGAACAGAACGGCCGTCGTCCTGACAGCAGACCATGGGGAATCCCTCGGCGAGAATGGATTCTATTTCCAGCATGGAGGTTTTCTTCACGAGGCTCAAATTCACGTCCCCCTCATTATGAAAATCCCGGGTTTCTCGCCACTCCGGATGGACCACGTTGTCAAGCCCATCGATATCGCGCCCACGATCCTCGATCTTTTCGAGTTCAAAAAACCTGAACCTTTTCAAGGATCGAGCTTAATCTCAATCGTCCGATCCCAATCGGCAAAATGGGAAGACCTGGCATTTTCCCAACTGGAGAGAGACGGCAACCTCGCTATCATCGACGGCCGAGAAAAATATTTCAGGGTGAACCAAAAACAAATGCTTTTTGACCTCGTCCAGGATCCTAGGGAAAAAAAGAACCGCTTCGAGACAGCCCCCGCCGAGACCCTCCGACTTCTGGAAGAGAGAAAACGTGTTTATCAAGGATACGAGTCCCGAACTCCGGTCATCCCGAAAAAGCTCCCGGATGAAAAAATCAAAAAAGCACTTAGAGCGCTGGGATACATCAAATGATGCAGCCGCGTCTTCCTTTTAATCCTGACCTGGAAATTCGCGGCCTGGCGGGCTAAAATAATAATTTAGAGAAAATGCCCTGCCCGGGAATGAAAATCAAAACGCCGCGTCACCTGTTCAAGTACGTGGCAGGATCGGCCGTTCTATCCCTGGCGCTTTTTTCCCCCGTCCAACCAACAGTCCCTTTGAAAATAACCACCCTGTTGACCTCCTTCAAGCCTCTCACCGGCTGCATCGAAACGGAAGGATCTTGTGCCCTTTTCATTTCTCCCAAGCATCCTGCTTCCGGTGGGATCATGCGGGTTTTGGGGGCCGGAGATACGGATATCGGGGACACGCGGATCGTCGTCAAGGGACCCTCGGGTCCCCTCGAGGCCCGGAAAAATAGAGAGGGCGGCGGGCCTCCTTTCTGGAGGAGCGCCGAGTTCCGGTTGGGATCTGAAGGGCGGTACACAGTTGCCTTCATCGAGCACTGGAAGACCGCGAAAAGCCTGGAACTTAGCGTACCTTCAAAAGCCCCTCCCCGGAAGCCGACAAGCGCGGTCTGGGAAAACGAAATGGCCTGGGGCCGGGATGCTGAAACTCTTTATTCTGCCTGGATCGACGCCCTGTTCCACGACGCCGATGAGCGCTCTTCCTGGCCCGCCCTCCACGAGGTCACGCGTGACCCGGAGCGCAACTTCCTTCATAACCACCTCGGGCTCGGGGAAGACGACCCGGCCGGAGAGAGCTCTGTCGTCATGGACCCCGATTGCGCCGACAATCCTTTCTACTTGAGGGCCTACTTCGCCTGGAAGCTGGGCCTCCCTTTCGGTTTCCATGAATGCGACCGGGGAACGATCGACAGGGCCCCCCGTCCGGGGCGCTGGATCACAAACGTATCGCCTTCCGGAAAAACGAATCCGGCCCAGGCGTTCAACTCTTTCCTCCGGAACGTCATGAACACCATTCACTCCGGCACGGCCCGGGCGAAACTCGAGGATGACAACTCGGATTATTATCCCCTGTCCCTGACCCGAGAAGCTCTCCGCCCCGGGGCCGTTTACGCCGACCCTTACGGCCACACGCTGGTCATTGTCAGATGGGTTCCCCAAACCGGCGATCGGCCAGGTGCGCTTCTTGCCGCCGATGCCCAGCCCGACGGAACGGTCGGCATCAAACGGTTCTGGAGGGGAAACTTCCTGTTCACGACCTCGGAGGTCATCGGAGAACCGGGATTTAAAGCTTTCCGGCCGATCGTCATGGAAGGCAGCCGGCTCCGGCCCCTCAAAAACGGGGAGATCGCCGCCGACCGGGAATACGGAAACTTATCCCTCCAGCAAAAAAAAATGGAGAGCGCCGTATTCTACGATACGATGGAGCGGCTCATCAACCCGAAACCCCTGGACCCGGAGACGGCTTTTCGGGACCTGTTCCAGGCCCTCCACGAACAGCTCATCGTCAGGGTCGAATCCGTCGCCAACGGCGAGTCGTACATGAAAGCCCATCCTGGAACTGTCATCCCGATGCCCGCGGGCGCAGCGGCCGTCTTCCAGGCCGGCGGCTTATGGGAGGATTATTCGACGCCGAACCGAGATATGAGGCTTCTCATCGCCATAGACACCCTGCTCGATTTCCCGGACAGGGTCGTCCGCTCCCCGGGGTTCTTCAAGCTGCCGAAGCGAGAGACTCCCGATGAGGTTAAGAAGGACCTGGAGGCGCTGGCAAGGAGATGGGGCAAGGAACTTACGATCTCCTATATCCGCTCGAACGGGACCGCCCAGATCCTTACGATTGAAGAAATTTTGAAAAGGAAAGACGCCTTCGAGATGGGCTACAACCCCAATGACGGCATCGAGCTTCGGTGGGGGGCGCCTGAAGGAAGCCCGGAGTTTGCGGCCTGCCGCCGGCGGGCGCCGGCCGGGCAGCAGGAAAGAATGCGCTCGCTGCGCTCCTGGTTCCGAAAAAGGCTCCACCCTCCGACCTGAGCGAAGCGGAGCTTATTTCTTCAGCTTCTCGAGCTCGGCTTTATATGCTTCCAAATCGGAGATGGCGTAATCCTGCTCCCGGCTGCGGGCTTCGAGCTCGTCGCGGAACTGATTCCCGCTCATCTGCTCGATAAGCCGCCACTCGGCCGGTTTTCTGAAGGCAAAGACATAAAAGACTTGGTGTTTACCATAGGCATATGTCCAGACCTCTTCCAGACGTGTTCCGATATCTTCGCCGCTATGGTCCGGCTGGACTCGCCCATCCGATTCCCTAACAACCCTGTCGGCCCAGGTGTCATTTTGCTTGTAATCAATGGAAGCTGGGCTACCGTTGAGAAGGTAGGTTCTCGCCCGGTCCGTATTCCAGGGCTGTTGGGAATTTTCCTTCTTGAAGGCCGTCATGGCATAGGTCAGGCGCGTCTCGAACTCGCCCTTGGCAGCCGGCGAGCGGAAAGCCCAGAAGCTGTTCTGGAACTGGACCTTGGCCTCGTCGGATAAGTTGGCATACATACCTCGTTCGAAATTCTGCATGATGATGTAGTGCTGGGTGTACCATGGGTCCTGCGGCGGCGTCAGCCGGACCCCGCAGGCAACCAGAAGAGAGACCGCTGAGATGAGCAGAACGATTTCCAAAAGAGCGATAGCAGTTTTTTTCATGTTCCTCCCCTTGAAGCGAGCAAGAATATCATACGGATGGATCGATGTCAAAAGCACGCCGGACTCCCCGTTCAAGGCTTGATGCCGAGCCTCTCGGCAAGCTCGGCACTAACGTCACCATTTCTGGACCAACCCTGAGCCCTGTAATAAGCGTCCAGGATCGACCCGTAGTAGGCCGGATTCACAGCCCTCCCCTTAAGAGCACCCCGGCTCATGGGTACAACCAATTTCGGCGGAACGAAGGCATCATAGGCACGGCCCCGTCCCTGGAGATTGTTGATGCGGCGCTCCAAAGAGTAGATCCTCTTGCCACAGGCCTTCATGGAGGCGGCCGAATGGCCAGTCCCTGTCAAGGCCTGGTAAAGAGACAGAAAAAGGTCCGAGGTGACATCGGCCGTGAAAAAGTCGCATAGGCCGAGGGAATCAACGAGCGCCTTTCCCTCTTGGCCCGCCGAGACGTATCCAGCCAAGTTCTCCGCGCCATCCAGCCCGCCCTCCTCGGCCTGGATGGTCCAGGCATAGGTATGGTCGCCGCGGCCGCGGTTCGAAGTCCCGTAGGCCGTGAACATCCCGGGAAACGCTTTCGGCTCGATGCCGGCGTATCCCAGCCCTCCGAAGGCCGTGGTCACCGACCGGGCGATCTCCATGAGGTCGCTTGCCGGGAACGCCGCACCTACCCCGGCGATGACGCGGTCGGAGTATTGACCGAAAAGCCTCCCCAGATCGTCCGAACCGTAGGCGATCGTCTCGAGCGTCCGGATCATATCCGGAGCGCTGCCGAAGCTCGGAGCGTCCGGGTAGCCCTTGAGATAACCCTTTTCAGCGAGCTCCATCGCTCCTGCCATGACGCTCCCCAAGGTCATGGTGTCGATCCCCAGTTCGTTCGAAAGATGGTTCAGGCGAAAAATGGCGTCCCGGTCGAGGATGCAGCAATTTATCCATAGGGCGATCGTTTCGAACTCCGGCCGGACCCCCCTCCCCGCGTAGAGCCCGCTTTCCACCGACGCCGAACGCGTGCACATGATATGGCGGCAGCGGTTGCAGACGTTGTGCTTCCCTGCGATCTCCAAGAAGGCTTCTGTCGAGACCTTTGCATAATCAGCGGCATCAAACGAGCCCTCGTCGAAGTTGTGCCAGGGGAGGTACCCCCCCTCTTTCCCCATGTAGCCACCGTGAAACGCCCTATCCAGCCACCAGGTCGTCCCGGTTGTGGGCCGGAAGGATGCGGTTTTTGCCGGGTCGGAAACGTGGCCTTTTACTAATGCGTCCAGCTCCTTGCCGAGCTTCTGGAACTTGTCCCGGTCATGGTAAGAAACGGGTTCGCGGCCAAAAGCCGTAACCGCAACGAGGTTCTTCGATCCGAAGACAGCGCCTGCGCCTCCCCGGCCGAAATTCCGGTGGTGGTCCGCGGTGAGACAGGCAAAAGCGACCTTGTTCCAGCCGCCTGGGCCCAGGCAGACGGTCGAGGAGCCGGGATATTTCGCCGTAAGGAAGTCCGTGATTGCGGAGGCAGGACGAACGACCTGGCGGCCTCCCCGTTGCTTAAAGAGATCGTCTTCCGCAGGAAGGACCTCGGCCTTCCCTTCCGAAACGAGGATGCGGACAGGCGCGTCCGCCTTCCCGTCGACGATCAGGTGATCGATCCCTGCCCGCTTAAGCATATTGGGAAAGAGGCCGCCGCAGCTCGAGTGGGTGATGAGCCCATAAAGAGGTCGGTGGTCGGGGACCCAGGAGACCGGCTCGGGAGAGCGGGTCATGGTCCCGATGAAGGAGCACGATCCGCGTCCGGCCGTGGGCACTAGCGTGTCGTTGGGCGCCGCGGAGCCGAGGATGATCCGGTTTTTCGGTCCCAGGGGGTCCTTGAGAGGTCCCCAGGCCTTGAGGTGTTCGTAGATGAGGCGGGCCTGGACGCCCCGGCCGCCGACGTAGTCCCGGTAAACAGCGGGATCGGCCGGCTCGATGGAGGTTTTCCTCGCCTCAAGATCGATCCAAGCCAGCTTGCCCCTGTGTCCCGTAAAGCCGCTCGTAGAGAGCCCCATATTCACTCCTTATAAAATTGCGGTCCTCTGTCCCTCATCCGATGAGCAGGATCTCTTTCTGCGGCCTGGACAGCCAATCCGCGCCGTCCCTCGTTACGACGACCATCTCTTCGATTGTCACGATGCCCCGACCGGGGAGGGTGAGCCTAGGCTCGATCGTAAAGGTCATCCCCTCCTCGAGCAGCTGAAACGGCTTCCGGGCGTATTTTTCCCATGCCGGACCGAGGAGGGCCGTCCCATCATGGGCAAAGCGGCCGACCTGATGTCCGAGCGCGTGCGGAAACTCACCATAGCCGGCGTCGGTGATGATCTTGCGGGAGATCGCGTCGATGTCCAGGCCCTGGACACCGGGTTTCATGGCCCGCCTCGAGGACTCTATGGCCCGCACGATGGCCTCAAATCCCCTGGCAACGTCGGGAGGCGCCTCCTTCTCACCTGGGCAGAGAACGTAAAACGTCCTCTGCATGTCGGAGCAGTAGTGGTTAACTTTGACCCCAAAATCCATATTCAGGACGTGGCCGGGCTCCACCTTCCGGTCTGTCGGAGTGTAATGAGCCCCCGCGGTATCAGGCCCCGTGAAGACGGCTGGGCACGTCGATTCGGCCCAGCCGAGCTCGAGACCGCGCCGCTTGACCTCGGACACCATGAATGCGGCGATCTCCTTCTCTGTCCGGCCGGGAACGATGAAGCCGTGAGCCAGGCCGAAGATCTCTTCGGTCGCCCGGGCGGCTTCCTTCATGAAGCCGATCTCGCTGGCCGATTTCCTCTCTCTGAGGGCGGAGACGATTCGTTCAGCGGGGACTAGTCTATCATCCATCCCGATCTCCGCGAGGAGCCCGTGGAGGGTGAGATACATGCCATGGGTCAGGCCGTCGCAGATCTCGCTCCCTTCGGAATAATTAATCGCGATCCTCAGCGGGTCGAGCGCCTTCATGTACTCCTGGAAAGCCTTCTTGATGCCCGTGACATAGCCCACGACGCTGTCATAGGCTCCCGTTTCTTCGACCGTCTTCTGATCGTAGAGACCCACGATGGCCATTGTCCTGCCGTCCCGGCTGATGATGAACGCCGAATGCCAGGTCACGTCGGCCATCACGAGGAAGGGCAGCACGGGGTCGCCATTGATGGCGCTTTCGCGGGTGAACGTGATCCAGCAATCGATTTCGAAATCCTTGAGCAGGCCCACGGCCTGCCGGACCTTCTCTTGAATAAGGGTCATAGCCGGACTCCTTTGTCTTCAGGCTGCGAAGCGTTTCAATTTTTTCAAGAAGACGAGGACGAGGACCGCCGAGACCGCGAGAAGGCCGGTCAGGAGGAGGAAGTACTGGTGGTGGGCAAAACGGCTGTAGGATTTCCCCATCAAGCCTGACCCATAACTCCCGGCCGCGGTGGCCGCGAACCAGCCGCCCATCATCAAACCGACGAACCTGGGCGGGGCGACCTTGGAGACGAACGACTGGCCCATGGGTGAGATGAGGATCTCGGCCAGGGTGACGACAAAATACGTCCCGATGAGCCAGGCCGGCGACATGATATTCAGATCCTTGTTCCCTCCCGCCAGCGAGGCGGCGACCATGACGACCATCGAAACGCTCATGATCAGCATCCCGAAGAAGATCTTGACCGGGGTCGAAGGCTCCTTCCCTTTCCTATTCAGACGGCTGAAGAAAGAGAGGAGCAAGGGGGTTAGGACGAGGATGAAGAAGGGTCCGAAGAATTGATAGGTCTCGGGCCGCAGGAACTTGAAGATTCTCGTCGAGCGCTCGGCGAAAAGCGTCAAGGCAAAGTAGTTCTGGTAGAAGGCCACCCAGAAGAAGATGACGATGACGTAGAGTGTTATAAGCGTCGCGATCCGCTGCCTCTCCTCACCGCGGTCCAGGGCTTGTCCGGCGGCCGGCACAGGGCGCCCGGAGGAGACCCGGGCCACGAATCTGTTGTCCGCGCCGATGAGCTGTTTCCGCCCCGTCTGAAAAACGACAACGGCGATGGCCATTCCGGCCGCGCAGACCCAGAACGACAGGTTGTAGCTATGGTAAACCGCGCTGACATAGGTCGCAATTAGGGGCGCGATCGCGGCCCCGATGTTGACGCCCATGTAAAAGATATTAAAGCCCGCGTCCTTCAGTTGCGGCTTGCCTGCGTAGAGGTTCCCGATGAGGACGGACTGGTTGACCTTGAAGATCCCCGTTCCGACGGCGATGAGGAACAGCCCAACGAAGAACGTTGTCAACTGGTCTCTGGAGGACATCGCTAATCCGATATAGCCCAATCCCATAAGGACGGCGCCGATCCTTACGGTATTGAGCTGGCCGAGAACCCGGTCGCCGATCCAACCTCCAAAGATAGGCACGAAATAGCAGAGGGCGAGAAAGAGCCCATAATAATCGCCCTTCCTGGAATCGGACCAGCCCAGAGTCTTGTCCATGTAAAGGACAAGAATGGCCATGAGCGTATAGAAGCCGACCCGCTCCCACATTTCGGTGAAGAAGACAAAGACCAATCCTTTAGGGTGTTTTTTCAACATGTGTCCGTATCCTAATCGAAAGCCCGCCGAATTTCAACCCGGGCCGCTTGCGGCACAAGGATTTGACACCTTTTTGGCCGATATTATATAAATCCGGAGAATGCCTGCCGCCAATCAAGACCGGCAGCGAGGAGCCGCCATGAAAAGAACGGGGTCCATACCTGGGATGAAGTTCATCGGCCAAAGCTTCCGGAGATAAAAGATCCGTGGGCCCAGGAAACCGGAGAAAAGCTGCCCTTATCGTCATCTTATTGGCGCTTTGGGCCCCGGCGGCGGGAATCGAAGCGGACGGGCGGCAGGACCGAGGGTTTCCCACGGGCAAGATCCAGGTTGTCCCGAGCCTCATCAAGTTCACCGCGGTCCGAAACGGTCCCCCTCCAGAGCCCCAAACCGTCGGCATCCTCAACCTGGGGAAAGAACCCCCCATGTGGACGGCGAGGACGAGCGGCAAGTGGCTCACGGTATCTCCCACGTCTGGAACCGGAGAGGGGGGATTACGAGTCACAGCGGACCCTGCTCTGCTGAAACCGGGTATCTACCAAGGGACGATCACGGTCCGGGCTCCGGGGGCAGTCAATTCCCCCCAGCAGATCAAGGTCATTCTGGAAGTCGCAGGGAAGGATTTATATGCGGGTTTCCGGTCCTCGCGTTACGGTATCAATCCCTTCCCCGAGCCCGGCTACTGGGCCCGAGTCGGCAAGGAAATGGCCCGCCGCGTCGGCGGGGCTTCGCCGGCAGGCATCTGGATCGTCGGGGTCACCCTGGACGACGGGACCTGCGAATTGAACTTTCCTGGACCCGGAGGGCTCTATCCCAAAATTATCTTTCTCCCTTCGGACCAGAATGAGGCTTATCTGACCTTCTTCGACTCCCAGGGGATGTCCGTCTGGCTCCAGGTGGAGCCCGGCGACGCGGACGTCCCGACCCTCATCGACATCGTCCTCGATCGTTACGGCCGTCATCCCTGTGTCGCGGGCTTCGGCCTCGATGTCGAGTGGTACCGCTGGACAACCAATACCTGGGGCAAGGCAGTTACGGACGACGAGGCGGCCCGGTGGTCGACCCGGGTCCTGGCCCGAAATCCGTCCTACTCGACATTCCTCAAGCACTGGCTGCCGGAGCGTATGCCCCCGTCCTTCCGGACCGGACTTCTCTTCATCGACGACAGCCAGCAGTTCCCCTCCCTGGAGGCGATGGTCGACGAATTCCAAGCTTGGGGAAGACGATTCAATCCGAGTCCTGTCGGGTTCCAGTTCGGATATGAAGCGGACAGAATTTGGTGGGCCGGCTTGAGCGATCCTCCGGCCGCAATCGGCGGGGCCTTGAGGGGGCCCATCCCGAACCTTCACAGCCTCATATGGGTTGATTTCACGCTAAGAGAAGTCTTCCTGGAAAGGTTCCGGCCAAAATAGTGCCGCCGGCTCAAACCTCCACGCCTGCGGTCTTTCCCTGCCGGAGCCGCCGCCGCGAATAAAAAAACATATAGACGGTTTCCAGAGGAGCGAGCACGGCCAGGATCCACATGAAGATTTTCGCCCCCCCGAAGAGGATAAAGAGGAAAGCCCAGGTCGCGAAAAAATCCCGCCTGTAGGCGGGAGCGATCTTCGAAGCAATCCAGTCAATCCTCCCGGCAAAGCCCGGTCGGCCGACGCCTTTCTCGATGTCCTTGACGACGGCCACGATATAATTGCCGATCCCTGACTTTTGGGTATAGATCGAGAATTGGACATAAAACAGGATCATGGACAGCAAGGAAAGGCCCCCGAGGATAAGCCAAAGGTTGTTCCATGTGGACCTGTAAAGGCCGATCGGCAGGTTCATGAAAAAGAAGACGAAGGTCAGGGCGTCGCCGGCGACGTCCAGCGTTCCTCCGAATTTGGAGATCCGGAAGGTCAGTCGGGCATTCTCGCCGTCGCAGCCGTCTATGATCGAGGCCAGCTCGAAGAGGAATGCTCCCAGGACTGCGTTCCGATAGCCTCCCTTCCCTTCAATCCAGCCGCTCAGGAGCCCGACGAAGAGCACGACCAAACTGATCTCCATCGGCGAAACATTGAACTTGAGAAGATGCCGGGTTAAGAAGGTCGAAATGGGACGGTTGAAATTGCGGGAGAAAAAGCCGTCGGTCTCTTTTCTGGCCGTCCCGATGAGGTATCGCTCGGCCCTTTTGGCGGACGCTTTGGATTTAACCGTATCGCAAAAATCCGGGCCGGCGTCGAAGGCGGCGGTCCGATCCGGATCGAATGCTTCGGCCAGAGCGTCCGAGTCCAGATAAACAGAACCCCGGCTCATAAAAGCCTCGGTCAGCCTGGCGAGGGTTTTTCCCGAACAGAGGCCCACTCCCGCAAAGGACGCCGCTTGACCTCCCGCATCCGCGCCGAAAGCCTCGACGATTCGGCCGTCAGCGGCCGTCTTGATCAGGGGCCGTTTTCCGGATTCTCCCGTTTCAAGACGGTTAACCACAAGAAGGTCCCGATCCTCGCCGGGGTCGGCCTGGGCCGCCTTCTCCAGGATGGCGGGAGCAAAAACAAGGTCGCCTTCCATCAGCCAGAACTTCCCTTCGGGATCTTCGCGGCAAATGAGATCCATAAGTCTGGAAAGGGAGACAACCTCCAAACGCAGGTCTCTCTCTTTAAAGCGCTTGTCATTGGCAAGAGAAGACAGAATCGCCTTCCCCGAATCGGCGTCCTCTCCGATCAAGATGAATTCCCTAACCCCGCCCTGGAAGGCCGTCAGGAGGACCCGTTCAAAGAGAGAAAGACCCAGAATGATCCGCGGGGGGACGTCTGTTGCGCCCGGGGAAACCGTGCCCCTCCGTCCGATCAGAACGAAAGCTCTATCCAAGCCCACGCGGTCACTCCTTGCTCTCGGGCAAGCCCTTTTTATCCGAAATGAAGAAAACCAACGCTAAACAAACAAAAGCCAGCTTCCGAATCCTCCGGATGACGCTGAGGCTGAGTCCGATGGCGGCCGGATGGCCCAGGCTCCTCAGCACGAGCATGCTGGCGCTCTCCGTGATCCCCCACTGCCCCGGCAGGATGAAGAAGACCGTATTCGAGATGATGACCACGGCCGAGATAAACCAAGCCTGCACAAAATCCGCGGGCACGCCCAGAACCCTCAGGATGATCAGGACCTCGACGACTCCTGTCAGCCGGGCCGCAAGATGCAGCCCGAGAGCGGCGGCCGTCTTGAGATTTGCCCGCTCGTAGAGGAGCCGGAGGTTCCGGTCCAGGGCCCGGAGCTGTTCTTCCCGGACCAGGACCCATCTTCTGACCTTGGGAATGGCTCCTGAGATCTTATGAACAATTCCATAGAATCCACGGATGGAAACAAAGATCAGGAGGACAACGCCGGCCGTCGTGATCGCCTGGCAGATAAGTGTTGGGACCAGCAGTCCTTCCGGCATCCGGACGAAGATGGCCCCCAGGAGAAGCCCGCAAGCCAGGAAGATCGTCGAAGCGACGAACTCAACGGTTTTATCGA
>CAZJBD010000001.1:60096-89268 GCA_964544265.1 uncultured Eubacteriales bacterium | reverse complement strand
CTCGACGCCGTTAGGAACGGGGTCGGGATCGCCGGCTGGCACGGCGGCCTGGGCGACGCTTTCCGGAGCAGCGTCAACTACGAATACATGGTCGGAGGCCAGTGGGTCGCCCATCCCGGCGGCGTCATCGATTATGAGGTGAACATCATCGATCATCAGGACCCGATCACGGCTGGACTCTCGGACTTTAACATGCACTCCGAGCAGTACTACATGCAGGTGGATCCGATGAACAAGGTCTTGGCTACGACGACCTTCTCCGGCCGCTATGACCCTTGGATTAAGGGCGTCGTGATGCCCGTCGTTTGGACGAAGTCGTTCGGCAAGGGACGCATCTTCTACACATCGCTTGGTCACGTTGCCGCCGACTTCAACGTGCCCCAAGCCCGGGAGATCGTCAAGCGCGGCATGCTCTGGGCGGCTCGGACCCTGGAAGAAAAGGAACGGCCCTAAGAAAGGAATTAAAAGGGCAGGCGAAACGTGTCTCTCGAAACGACCGGAGGCGAAGTTCATCTAAAACTCCAGTTGACATCGCAAAGGACTCTGTGGCTGCTCGCCTCCGCGGCGGCGTTTTGGGGGGCTGCGGTCCTGATCTGGACTCAAAAGGGATTAGATAAAGCGGTCCAGATCGCTCAAAATCAGCTTCGCGAAGTCCCTTTTCTCACCCGCACGGCCGGGGCGCTATCCACCTATGGGATGGCCTTTTGCATCCTGGTTTACCTTATTTTCCTGGCAATGTCTTTTAAATTCGACGGCCTGAAGGATATCCGGATAATCATTCCCCTGGTCATCCTTTCCTTTGCCCTTGCCGGAATAGCGGGCGACGTCTCAAAAGGGGCCTTCGGCCGGCCTCGGCCTTTCGTCCGATATGCAACGGAGATCACTCCGGTCATCCGGCCCGTCTCCGCCTCGATGCCGTCCGGACATACGACCAAGGCCTTTGCTTTGACCCTGCCGTTCATCGTTTTCGCCTCCGGTAAAAAGAAATCGCGGACGCCGGTCAAGGTTTTTTTCTTATTCTTAGCCTCCGGGATCGCCTATTCCCGGATCGTTCTGGGCGTCCATGACCTGAGCGACATCCTGGCCGGGATCGGCACGGCCCTGCTCTTCCTGCCCATCGCCGCCGCGGCGGCGAACGCCATCTACAAGGAAAGGCGCCTGACCGAGGCCCGCCTGGAGAGACTCGCCGCAGCCTGCGGCCTGGTCATGCTGGGCTTGATTTATTACCTCATCCACTATTCCTGAAGCCCTCTGATCAACGAATCCCCATCTCCTCCAGGAGGAAGTCCGCGCCTCCGAATTTTTGGGCGACCCAGAGGACATAACGAATGTCGACCGCGATGGATCGGCTGTAATCCGCGCTCCAGGCATAATCGTTGATCGTCGCCTCGTAGGTTCGGTCGAAGTTGACGCCCACGAGCTCCCCCCGGGCATTGAGGACGGGGCTTCCGGAGTTGCCCCCCGTCGTGTCCGCGTCGTAGAGCATGCAGACGGGCACGTCCTTAAGGACCGGGTGTTTAAAGCGGCCAAAGTCGCGGGCCCTGGAAAGCTCGGCGATCCGAGGAGGCGTGTTGAACGGAGGCTCGCCCGTTGTTTTCTCCAGGACCCCGGTCAGGGTCGTGAACGGTTCGAAATAGACCGCGTCGGCCGGTTTATAGCCCTTGATCCGGCCGAACGTTAAGCGAAGAGTGTTGTTGGCGTCAGGGATGAAAGCTTTTCCCAGGTAAAGCTCTTTGATTTCGCCCAGACGGGCAAGAAGGGTGTCCAAAGCCCCTTTCCGGGCTTTCTGCGTTTCCCTAAGCCCCTGGTAAGCGGGAAATAGGGCCACGGCCAGCGAGACGAATGGATCGTTCACCGCCTTAATCTCCATGGGCGTTTTTCCGAGAAGGTCGTTTAAGGTCTGATCGTTGTTCAGTTTGGACTCCGCGTAAGATTTGGCGATAAACGCGTCCACTGCCGCTTCGGACGAGTCGATTTTGAATAGGTCATCGATGGCCTTGATGCGCTCCGAATCCTTCAGCCGCAGAGAGCGAAGGAGGAGTTCCTTGAAGATAGCCTTGTCCACGGACTCATGATAGTTCCGAAGGGTTCGCGACAGCCGTTCCTTCGTTTGGGCCCAATTGCGGACCATGTAGGCGGGCTCGCGTTCAAGGTCCGGCTTGCGGAGCTCGACGGAGGCCTCGTAGGCCACCCAGGCAAGGTTGAAGATGGAGACGCTCGAACGCAGGTTCTCGAGGATGGTTTCATAGCCGGCCCGGGCCTGCATCTCCCCGTAAACCTTATCGATTCCCTTAAGGACGTCCGCGTACCGAGGGGCGAGTTTCGGGTCCGCCTCGATGAATGCCTGAAGGGCCCTCTCCTCGGCACGCTTTTTTTCCACCAGCCCGAGCTTCTTCATGCCTTTCAGTTTCCCTCGGTAGTTTTTCATGGCGTTGGCCAGCCCTTTAATCCGCGAGGCCAGCTTGAGGGCGGCACCGCTGTCCGCGGCGCCTGCTTTCTCCATGAGATCGATCTGCCAGGCATACCAATCGGCCGCGTTGGGCATCCGGGATTCCTCTTCATAGGCCATGTAGCTGGCCGTGCTGTGCCGGTAGGTGCGGCCGGGATACCCGAGGAGGAACACGAAATCGCCTTCGGCGATGCCGCCGGCATCGATCTTCAGGAACCGCTTCGGCTTAAACGGGACGTTCTGCAATGAATAATCGGTAGGAGACCCGTCGGGGGCCGTGTAAGCCCTCAGGAACGAAAAGTCACCCGTGTGGCGCGGCCACATCCAGTTATCGGTTTCGCCGCCGAACTCGCCAATGGACCGGGGAGGGATATAAACGAGCCGGATGTCCTTGAGATACGTGTAGATGAAGAGGACATAGGTCCGGCCGATGAACATTTCAGAAATTTCGGCCCTCTTGCCCGGGTTTCTTTTTTCTGTTTCGGCCACCATCTCCTTGATTTTTCTCTCGATGGACTTGGTCCGGTCTGCCAGGGACATGTCCGGCCGCACCGCTCCCAGGACCTCTTTGGAGACATCCCGGAAGGATTCGGTGATGCGGGCCGTCATCCCCTTGGCCTGGATCTCTTCGGCCTTCGTCCGGGCCAGGAATCCGTTCATCAAGTAGTCTTTCTCCTTTGTGCTGGCCGCCTGAACCGCACCGAAAGCAACGTGGTGGTTGGTCGCGAAGAGTCCTTCGGGTGAGACGAACGAGCCGGTCGCCCCCACGCTGACGATGGCGTAGATAAGGCTTGGTCTGTCCGAGGCGTAAATCTCCTCGGGTTCAATCTCCAGGCCCTTGGATCGGAGGTCGAGTCGTACAAGATCGCTGATGGGATACATGCCCTCATCGGCCGGGAGACCGAGCAAAATGGGGACCATGAGCAAGAAGGGAAGGGCTGAAACAAGGATCCGCTTTTTCATTTTTCTCCCCCTTTATTACCAGCAAAATATCTAATCTACCGGCCCCCCGTCCACCCACCCTTAAAGGTCTCGAGGTAGCCTTAGGGTAGGGGTCGGTGGATCTCAGGAGCCCGGATATGCTTGGCTACGACGGCTGTCGTTTGGCCAACCGCCAGCTGCTCAAAGAGAAAAGCAAACTGCTTCTCGAGGCTTGCCCCGATGGCCGTCAAGGCATCTTCAGGCAACGTCCAGAATTGTTTTTTAAACGGTCCGACGGCCTTCTTGCGGGTTTTGTAGAGGAACTGAGCTTCCGTGTCCTTGGGCTTGCGCTCTCCCGCCGCATTGACCTTGACCCATTCGGACATTTCCCGGCGGAGCGCTTCGGGAGTAGCTTCGTGGTCCATGACGAGAGACTGAAAGGCCGTGGCCAGGTGGACCTCGCAGGCGCCGGCCTCGACGAACTTATGGAAAGCAGAGTCGGGCAGCGTGCTCGCCCCATGTTGGACGGCTCCGCCCATGCCGTACTTGCTGCGGGCCTCCTCGCTCAAATCCCTGAGGACGTCGAAATCGATGGCCACCTGGGCCAGCGTCCCGTCGGGCAGAACGACTCCGCCGTGGCTCGTTCCCGTCTGGACGCTGATCTTGCTGATGCCGGTCATCGGGCCCTTCAGGGCGTTATAGCCTTTCATGAAGGCCTGGAGGTCTGCGGGCGAGCTGTTCTTCTGGCCGACTTCCCCGATCTCGCCGCCCACGGAGATGGTGACGCCCTTGGGCTCATGGGCGCGGATGAAGCGGGTTAGCTCAGCACAGAGCTCGAAGTTAAGCTTCTGTTGCTCGTCCAACGACGGCTTGCTCACGTCGACGAGAGTCGATGTGTCAATATCGATGTTGCAGAAGCCGGCCGAGATGGACTCGACGATGAGGTCACGGATGGCCTTGAGCTCGGCCTCCGGGTCAGCGGCATATTTCTTGGCGGAGGCTTGGAAGTGGTCTCCCTGAATGAAAACCGGCCCCCGAAAGCCCTCCCGGACTGCCGCGGCCAGGACGGCAGCCGTGTATTCGGCCGGGCGCTGGTCGGTGTAGCCTATCTCGGACCTGGCAATCTCGAAGATGAGAGCGCCGACGTCGGTTTTCCTGGCGGCCCGGAAGACGGCCCGGGCGGAATCGTAGGCCAGCATACGCAGGTTTATGGCCGGAACCGTGAAAGCCCCGGGGATTTGGCCGCGGCCGCGGGCCGCGTAAAGCTCGTGGATGGAGGCCGGCCGAACGCCCAGGGATTGGGATATCTCCCAAATGAGCCAGCGGGCGGCGGCCTTTCCATCGGCCTCGCCGAAAATGGCCTCGCGGACGAGACCGTCCATTTGGGACGAGAGCCGTTCTTTATTCCTGATGGTCACCCGGTCGTTACGTCTTTCGACAGATCCCGTGAGCGATCCTGCCAGGCGGTCGAGTGCATTCAGAGACATTTTGACATCTCCTTCATGATGGTCGGTCCCTTATGTGAGCCCTAGTATACCAAAAGACGACCATCAATAACATCGACGGTTCTTCAGATCGACAATTCCGAAACCGAGATGATCCGGAGCTATATCCATATCCCGGACCCCGGCCTCATCTCAAAGGACAAATACGGATACCCGACGGTCCGCGCGATCCAGGAGCTGAAATACAACGGGGAAAAAACCCCGGAAACGAAGACGTTTTTCGTTTCCCGCGAGGCTTGACTTCAGCGGAGAGGGAGCATAATCTTCGAGTGTGAGCGGCGGTTCCGCCTTAAGACTCAGAAAGAAACGGCCCTGGGTGGTCGTGACAAGCGATATCGTTTCACTCCTCCTGTTCTTTTTTCTGTTCGGTAGTTTGGATGCCGACCAAATTCAATTCCATTTTCCTGTTCGAATAACGACCGAAACGACCGCGAACAAGTCTCGGGAAATCCAGCATTTCCGGCTGATGATCAACGGCGTGGGCAGAGAGATCTTAGGGGTCAAAAGAAAGCAAACGTCCCTCGCTCTCAAACCCGACCTGGGACGGGAATTCATCCTCTCTTTCAGGTTAGTAAAATACGGATCGGCGATCGAAAAGGAGTTGGCCACCCTAATTACAGAAATCCTGGACACCTCTGATTCTCTTTATCTTCTGACTCCCATCCGGCTGTGCCGCCTGGAAGTCTCGGCCAATAAGGGAAGCCTTCTCCGCCAGATCCGGGAGCTCCTAGAAAACGATTGCCGAGTCTTCATGAAAGAACGGATGACAGCCGAAGCCAAACTGAGGGGGCTTCTGGAAAGGCTGGATAGCGTCCTAGGTGATGATCCCCAAGACGTTGGTGCCTATAAAGAGACGAGCCTGTTCCTGAATGTTTTCCCGGAGGAATTCATGAGCCACCAAATTCGTTTCCTCCTGCCTGACCCGAAAAGATACGAGCAAGTTCTGGGTCGATTCGGGTTCGGTGAAGGCGAAAGATGGTGGATTGATTTTGAACAGCATCAAGATGCCGGCTTGTATCAGAAAATTCAGGCGATCATCAAAAAAATGGATCTCTATATCTCGTTGCTCAGCATCGGCCACCAGAATCTTGCTCTCGTCTTGTCAGCAGGCCTGACCAGGCTGGAAAATACCCTGTCTCTCGGCGATTCTTTTCCTTCCGCAGAACTCATCGGGGTTTTTTCCGCCTATGGAGTGAATTACGGCTTCGTCTCCATGAAAAACGACGCCTTCCAGGAATCGAACTTCGCCGAGGCGCCTTTCCTAAACCTGGAAGCCCTCTATAGCAAGGTGGCCACAGCCAGTGGCGGCGTCGCCGTCTATGCCGGAGTGGACGAAACGGGTGTAACAGAGATCGCCAAGCACGTAGACGAATATTACGAGCTTGCCTTCGGTTGGGACGACCGCATCGAAGATATCCGTATTCAGGTTCTCCTCAATGGACAGACGAACGGCCTTCGCTACGCCGGTTTTTTGACCAAGGACCAAGTCAACTCACGCGTTCAGTTCTATTCCCGGGAGAAAATCAGGATAGATGATGTCTCTGTGTCGGCGGGACGGTTGAGCTTTATCGTCGATCGTTTCGAGAGGAAAAAAGAAAAAGACTGCGGACTGCTCAGAATCCGGGTGCGTCTGCAAAACGATAGGAGTCAAGGCGTTTACGATGAAGAGAATACGCTGCGCGCGACGAAGGAGAGGGTCGTTGTTTCTTTTCCTTTTCCAGAAGAATTAAAGGGAGCTTTCCAGCTTTCGATCACGGCTTGTGACATCGTGGCCAATCGGCTGGCCATAGAGCAAAGGCAGATCGATTTGAAGTGACTCCATCTCCTGGCTAAAAATAAAAAATATGTTCGGAACACTCAGATCCGGTCAGGGATTGCTTCTTGTATGTTTCACATTCCTGATTCTTAATCCCGGCAAAGGCGAGACCCCTGATTTGGAAAAATCGTTTTGGCAGGCAGATTTTGCCTCTGTGATCGCGCATCTTGAAGAGCGGGACGGAGAGGCCCTATCTGTCAAAGAAAAGCTTCTCTGGATCGAATGCCTGGCCCGGATCGGACGGGGTGACCTGGCCGAGGAGAAGTTGCGCGGACTTGCCTCCGGTCTCCTTCCCTCGAGTCCGCTTCTTGCCGCCAAAGCAAATGTCTATCTCGCCCAGGGCCGTTGGGAGCAAGCCAAAAGGTCCGTCACCGAAGCGTTGGCTTTGGAACCCGTCTCGGAAAAGGCAGTTCTGGCCCGGGTGATCCTATCGCTTTTCTTGAGGGATTTTGCCGATGCGGAGCGATGGTATAAAAGCTTGCTGGGGATGGTCCCGGAATCCCGGGAATCCTTTCTGATCTATCTCCTCGGGCTTGAAGTTTATTCGGCCTGCTGGGATCCCCAGGCCCTCAGGCAGTTATACGAACAACGGGCGTCGCAGTGGGAGGACCGCAATAAGACATACGCGGATAACCTGAAAAGAAACGCCCGCCTATGGCAAGATGCTCTAAAGATACCTCTGTTCAGCGCGGCCGGCCCCCAAGCAGAGTGCGTCGTTTCCTTCGCCCGGAACCTTAAAGACTTCCGCTCCAATGTCATCCTGGTTAAGGTTAAAGGATCAAAATATCAAGTCCTTTTAGACACCGGGAACCGGGCAGGCTGGACGATCCATCACTTTGAACTGCTCAGGCAATTGAAATCTCAACAAGGAGGCCGAATATTCTCCGAGATGGGGACACACGCCGGCCTGTTGGAAGGTTCTTCTGTTTTCACGAGGAATCTGGAGAGCGAGGGTCTCAGCTTGACAGGACTAACCGGCTTGTATATCCCCAAGCCGCAGCCGGATTTCTACGATGCTAACCTGAACCCTTCTTTTATCCGGAACCGCATCGTCACCCTGGATTATGTCAAAAAGCAGCTGCGGCTGAGCCGGCCGGGGATTTTACGGCAAAACCCTGCCATGACAGCGGCTGAGAATGGCGGAAGGATCCCGTGGCTCGGCCATAGATACGTTTATGTTCCAGTGAAAGTAGGAAGTCGGCAGAGACTGGCCCTGATAGAAACCGGAGCCAAGGATATTTCCTTGAGACTGGATTTCGCCCGGAAACTCGGATTGCCGCTCACCGCTCAAACCAGGTACCTCGCGAACGGCGAGGCGGTTTCCTACCATAAAACACCTTTTAAAGTCGCACTTGGACCATTTATCTTCGAAAGAGAAGGGGCCGAAGTCTGGCCATTTCAGCAGTTTATGGATCCCCTTTCCGGATTGACACCCGACGTTGTGATAGGACCGGAAGCTCTGACCGGGTCGTTTCTTCTAACCCTTGATCCCTTCGAGAACAAGGTGCTCCTTAGGAGACACGAATCTCCCGCTCCTTCCTGTTCAAATGAGAAATCCAATCGGACTTGAAACGCGGGGCCTGATTCTATAGCATCAAGAAGTCACCTAGTACAGACAACTGCTTAAGGAAGGAGGTCCGGTGAATCGCAAGTTCATGATTTACTCTCTATCGCTGGCAGCCCTGGCCGTCCTGGGGTTCGTCATCCAACCCGCGCTCTGTTCTCCCCCGAAAGAGGCTGCGGCCGGAAAGGTGGTTTGGGCGGGAGTCCGTTCGTCCCAATACGGGATCAAGCCATTCCCCTCCCCCGAGGGGTGGCTGAAGGCGATGGCGGCAATCTCCGGCTATTTCGAAGGGTCGTCCCCCTGCGCGATCTGGCTCGTCAGCCAGATGGCGAAGGAGCGCCGGAATACCCACCTGTTTTTCCCCGGCGACGGGAAAGAATACCCGCACATCGAATTCCATGCCAACGACCTCCATGAGCCCTATCTCGCCGCGTTCGACAAGGCCGGGATCAAGGTCTTCCTCCAGGTCGAGCCCGCCGATGCGGATATGGGAACCCTCATCGACCTCGTCCTCGGCCGATACAAACACCATCCTTGCGTCATCGGCTTCGGTGTAGACGTTGAATGGAACAAAGTTGCCGACAGGCCCGGAACCGGGACCGAGGTGGATGACGCCACGGCCCAAAAATGGGAAGCCTTGGTGAAATCCCACAATCCCGATTACAGGCTTTTCCTCAAGCACTGGGATATCAAGTGGATGCCGGCTGCCTACCGAGGCGACATCGTCTTCGTGGACGACAGCCAGATCTTCAAAAGCCTCGACGAGATGGTCCGCGAATTTACGGCTGGCTGGGCCCCGGCATTTTACCCGAATACGGTCGTTTTTCAAATTGGCTACCGGTCTGATAAGCCCTGGTGGGAGACTTTGAACAACCCGCCCAAGACGATCGGCGAAGCCATCCGAAAGGGTGTCAAGCAGGACCTGGGGATCATCTGGGTCGATTTCTCGCTGAGAGACGTCGTCCCCGTCAATTGACCACGGACATGAAGAAATCAGCTCTCGCTCTCGTCCTTATTTTTCTCGGCGGCCTTGTCCTCCAGGCGTCGGGGATGGAAATTTCGAAAAGCCCCCTGGTCGGGATTAAAATCTACGAATATATGGGGAATTTCCCCAAGCTATTCGATGAGTGGCGCTCCCTGGGCATCAATACGGCCTTTGTCGGTGCGGGCCTGGGCGCCGATCCGGAATTCAAGGCCCTGGCCAAAAAGAACGGAATCACGACCTTTCTCATCTTCCCCGTCTTCTTCGACGCCGCGGCGCTCGATAAGGACCCCGGGCTCTTCTCGGTGGCGTCCGACGGCAGAAGGGCCGAGGATGACTGGGTCAAGTTCGTCTGTCCAACGCGGGAGGAATTCAGGAGTCGCAAGATCGAAGAGGCCAAGCGCCTCGTCCGGGAGGTCGATCCTGATGTCCTCAGCCTGGATTTCATGCGCTTTTTCGTTTTCTGGGAAAAAGTCTACCCGGACCGAGTGCCTGAGACTCTGCCGAATAGTTGCTTTGACACGAGTTGCCTGGAAGCATTCCAGCAAGAGATGGACGTCCATCTCCCTGCGAACCTCTCCGACGCCGGAACGGACGCCAAGGCGAAGTGGGTTCTCACGAACCACGCCCCGGAATGGAGGGAGTGGAAGTGCCGGACGATCGCCGGGATGGTCAAACTCCTAACAGCGGCGGCCAGGGAGGCTAAGCCTTCGATTAAAATCAACATCCACACGGTCCCCTGGCGGAAGGAAGATTTCCAAGGGGGGATCGAGACGATTGTCGGCCAAGAGGTGGTCCGGCTTGCGCCCCTCGTGGATTACATCTCGCCGATGTGCTACCACCACATGGTCCGGAGGCCGCCCGCTTGGATCCACTCCGTTGTTCAAGACATCCATGACCGGAGCCTCGCGAGCGTTCTCCCGAGCATCCAGGTGGATAAGGCTTATATCGAAGATCCTTACACGCTTGACGAGTTCAAGGAAGCCGTAACTGAAGCTTTGAAAACCCCATCCCTTGGTGTGATTTTCTGGTCCTGGGATGCCCTGAATAAGGCGCCCGAACGAAAAGAGGCCTTTAAAGCTATCCTTAAGGCTCCCGGGTCCTAAGCGGCTTCCTTCCTTGAGATCATGAAGGTCCCATAAGCATTCCCCGAACGCGCTTGAGTTCGGCCTCAGCGCCATTGACGAGAAGGGACAGGGCCTCCTTGAGGGGCCGGACGCGGTCAATAAGGCCGACGCTCTGGCCGGCCATCGATGAGCCGGATTCGATGTCCCCGTCCTTGACGGCCTTTCTCAGGGCCCCGACCCAGAACTGTTCGACCTTGAACTGGGCCTCCTCATGCGAGATCTCTCTCCTTTTCCTTTTGCCTATGAGGTCAACCTGCAATTCGAGAAAGCGTTCAAGCCCTTTGTTTCTGAGGGCCCGGACCGCGACAACCTTGAGCTCGGACCCGACTTGCGGAGTCGCGACGGCGTCCCGGGCCTGGGCTTTCATAAAGGCTTCCTTGAATCTCGGATGGACATCGCACTCCTCGGTCAGAACGAAGTACGTCCCCAGTTGGACGCCCGCCGCTCCCATGAGAAGAAGGTGGGCAATATAAGCGCCGGTGGCGATTCCCCCCGCAACAAAGACGGGAACCTCATGGACCCTGAGGAGGACCTGCTGGAGGAGGATGCCTAAGGAGACGTGTCCGATATGACCTCCTGCCTCGCTCCCTTCCAGGATCAACGCATCAACGCCCGATCGGATCAAATGTTTGGCCAGCGCCTCGGTCGGGGCGAAAGCCATGACCCTAGCGCCGCGCTCCTTGGCCCTTTGGATCTCCGATTTTCGTGGGAAGCTCCCGCCAAAGACGATGAAGGGGACTCGGTTTTGGAGGGCGACGTCCAGTTGTTTTTTATAATTAGGAGCGATCGTGATGAGGTTTATGGCGAAGGGCTTGTCCGTAAGATCCCGGGTGCGGGCGATCTCGACTCCAAGGAGTTCAGGCTCCATGTTTCCCCCGGCCAGACAGCCGAAAGCCCCGGCGTTCGAGACTGCGGCGACAAACGGGCCATCGGAGATCCAGGTCATGGCCCCGGCGATGATCGGGACCTCAGAGCCGAGGAAGTCTCTGCCCTTCTGCCAAAGCCGGTCCAGGATCGGCATAGCCGTCCTCAGCCCTTGCAGCGTTTCCTCCGCCCAAAAATGCCGCCGCTCAAGAAGAGGCCCGCCCCTAAAACGAAGCCAAAATTATACCAGGAACCGCTGTTGTGGATTTCATAAAAGCGCACGTTCTTCGTGAAAAGGGAAATAATGAACGTGACCGGGGAGATCAAACCATGCCACAGCCCGAGGAAAAAACCGGCGACATGACCCTTGGGGCCCGGGGTCTTCTCAGCGTTGTTGGGACCGGGGGCGCAGCTCGTGCTGAAAAGGATGAGGACAAAAACAGCCAAAACCGCTAAAAATATGGTTCTTTTCATCTTTCCTCCTTTTTCATTTTTTTTATGATCTTGCGAACGGCGAAGAGCTCTTTGAGCAAAGGAAAGGCTTGGGAGGCCGGTCGGACCCGCGTATCCGGATCGCAGGTCCAGGTCACCGGGAACTCTTCGACCACAAGCTCCTTTTGCAGGGCCTTCAAAATAACTTCGAGTTCGAAAAGAAAGCCGGCGGCCTCGAGCCCCGAATAAAGCTCCCGGGCCAGATCGCCCCTGTAGACCTTGAAACCGCACTGCGAATCCGTAATCCGGCGCGGCAGCCCGGCCACGAGGAACGCAGACTGACGGAAAAGCCAGGCCAGGACACGGCGCTTGACCGGGCGGTCCCGGCAGATGACCGTTCCCTTGAGCCGTCGCGAAGCCATGGCCACGTCCACGCTTCCCCGCCAGATTCGCTCGAGGGAAGGAAGGGCATCTCGATACGGAATGCATGTCCCGCTGTCCGCATAGAGGACGCAGTTCCCCGAGCTTCTGAGCACACCCGTCTGCACCGCCGAGCCCTTCCCCTTGTTGGTCTCATGTCTGATCACGGTGAGTTTGACGGAGGGCGAAACCTTCGCACTCCGAGCCGCGTCATAGGTCCCGTCGAGACTCCCGTCATCGACGACGATGACTTCGCCGGAAATCTTGTGCTCCTCAAAAAAAACGGACGCGGCTCTCACGTCGGCCCCGATCTTGCTCGCCTCGTTGAAAGCCGGTATGACGATGGACAAATCCGTCATTTTCCCGCCTTTTCCGTCATGTATCGCTCCCAGAGATCGTTACGGACACGAAGGGCCAGGATGACTTCGGGACGGAGACCGTAGTATTCCAAATGAAATCCCTCCCCCAGACGTCCCCTAAGCTTCTCTTCCTGGTCCATCGACGAAATGACGAGATGAGCGGCACTCGGACTCTCCGCTTGGTCCGCCTCCTGCCAGTAGCCTACATTAGCGAAGCTTCTGAGATACCAAGGCAGGGGCCAGGTCTCGTAGGGACCGGCGACGACCTCGACGAGCATTGCCCTGTGATCGGGATCGACTGCGGCAAGGTCCTCGACGCGCTTGATGAGCCTCATAAAATCCAGGCTCGTCTGGGCATAGACATACGGGTTTCGGGGGTCCGCGAAATCCTTAAAATTCGCCCGATAACTTTGGAGGCCGAGTTGAATAACCAAAGCCGCGATCACAATCAGGAAGGCCGCCCTGAAAGCGTTGGGCCTGAACAGGCGAAGAAGGCGGGCAGTCCCGGTTCCCGCAAGCAGGATCATCCCGAAATAAAACGGGAGCAGGTTCCACGGCGTCTTATAGGGGATAAGCGAGTAGACCGCGGTCAAAAAGACCGTGTAAAAGAGAATAAACCGCGGAAATGATGGCCCCGGCTCATCATGCCTTCTCTTCCCGAGCGCGGCAATCCCCCCGATCAAGGAAAGAAAAAGGATAATACCCTCGCTCCACCAGGGCGCTGACGCTCCGAACCTGGAGAAGGCCAGCAGGCTCAAGTAGTAATACCAGGGATATCTGTGCCAACCGGCCTCTGCGCCTCGCAGGAAATAAACCTTAAAAGAGAGAATGGAATCCAGGACGCCTTTTGGATGGCTGAGGAATGATGAGAAGAGAAGCCCCGCGATGGCTAAAGCTGATGCGAGCGCCAGGAGGATATGCCAGACGCGGAACCTGCCGCGCCCCCGGGGGGTATCCCCCCCCTTCCTGCCAAACATGAGCGTAATAATGAGGCTCCCGGCAACCGCTCCGAACGCCATGACCGACGTCTCTTTCGTGGCGTACATCATCCCGGCACACAGGCCGACCGCCGCCGCCCATCCCCACGATGGATTCAGGGCATAGCGCCAAACCGAGGCGAGAAAGGCAGCGGTAAAAAAAAGAAGAATGGACTCCTGGATGTAGAATCGGCTGTAAAAAACCATAGCGGGGGAGATCGCCAGGAAGATGCCCGAAGCCAGGACGGCCCCCGCGCCCGCGTTCTTGAGGAAAAAGAGGAGGATGAGGATGGTCGCCGCTCCGAAAAGCGCCGGGACGAGCCTCAGGACCTTCTCGTCGAGCGATGCCAGCGTATGTCTGCCGGCGGCCTTGGCCAGCGGCAACGTTAGATAATACAAGCTCGGCCCATGATGATCTTCCTTGTCGTAGCGGTACTCGCCCTTCTCGAGAAGGGCGCCGAACTTGACGGCCTGGTTGGCCTCATCGTGGTGCATAGGCCGGAGGCCGAGTCCCAGGGTCCGAAAGACAAGCGCTCCACCCAGGATGACGAGGACAAGCCCGCGAAAGGCTGCTTTGTTCATTTGACCGGGATGCCGTAGACCTCCACTTCGACGTAGTGGTTCATGTCATTTGAGGTGTTGCCGCCGCTGGTGAGCCGGACGTAACGTGCCTTGACGCCTTTGGGATCGATAAGCCGGCCCTCGTTTGTTTCGATGTATTCCTTGTCCCGTCCGATCCCGAGGCCGGACGTGTTGTCGTGGTCGTTGTTGTAGACCGCGGTCACTCCGCTGACGAAGTCCTTGTCATCGGAGACTTGGACGACGACGTCACGGTATACGCGCGCTTGGCTGTGGTAGTGCCAGATGAGGATGGCCCACAAAGCATACGGCTCCTTGAGGTCGATCTGGACCCACTGTGTGCCCGGGCCGAACTCAACGAAATAGCCGTCCTCACCCGACTTCTCGCCGTCCGTGATGAAGCTCGTCTCGCCGATGACCGGAGCCGAGTCGCTCGCCGTTACGGGCTTGTTGAGCGAAATGAGTTTGGTCCCGGCGGGGACGTAGAAAGGTCCACGGGCCTTCCCGGTTATGACCTCGAGGTTCGGGGTGCGGATATTCCTCGGCGTCCCGATGAACATCGGCTTGGGAAGCTGGAGCTTCAGTTCGACCCTGCTTTGGTCCTGAGCGGCGGCTGAAACTCCAACCATAATCAATGCCAGCGCGAGGCAAGCCGCCATCTTTTTTTCCATTTCAGACTCCTTGTCCGGTGACTATTCACACTCCAGGGCCACGGCCCCGTTGAACACACGGCAATCGCCGCTATCCATGACGACCAGGGCCCAAACCTCGGGATGAAGGCCGCAATACGCTGCGACTTCTTCCGTGGTCATGACCATGAAGGCCGTCGAAAGCGCGTCGGCCACGGCCGCCGCCGGATGGGAAGCCCAAGCCGCCAGATGGCCGGACGCGGGTAGGCCGGTCCTCGGATCAAGGACATGCCTTCCCTTGACCTCCATGCCCGATCCGCTAAGCGCCCTACAGCTGAGCCGGAAGCTTTTTGGTACACTGGGGCAGGCCCAGCTGCCGCCCACGCCGACCGGCCAGCCCCTCTTCGGGTCGCGGGCGCTAGGGGCTTCGCCGATCCCAATCGCCGTGCTCGTCCCGCCGTGGACAAGGGCGTTCTCGACGCTCCAGTCGGCAAGAATGTCGACGACCCGGTCCAGGGCGTAGCCTTTGCCGATGCCGCCCAGGTCCAGGTCCAAGCGGCCGCCCCCCCCGGCCTCCGCGGCCGGGAGTCCGGCTTCGAACCCTCCGGACGTCCGGCAAAGATCGAGCGAAAGGGACGTTCCGCTTCCCTTATATTTTATCAGAGCTCCGACGTTGATATCAAAGGCGCCAGCCGTAGTCCGCCTGATCTCCTCAGCCAATGCCAGGCACTCAAACGTCTCCACACCTATAGAAAGTTTTTGGCCGGGCTCCAGGCGGTTGATCCTAGAAATCTCGCTCGAAGGATCGAAACGGTTGAAGAGCCGCTCGATTCGGTCGATTTCCTTGAAAACGGCCTGGGCGGCTTGACCCGAATACTCCTCCTCACAGCCGCCCACCATAATTTCGAAAAGAGTCGACATGGCGTGGTGCGCAAAGCGGTGTACGGCCAGGAGGTCCTGAGCCATCAGCCTCTCCGGGGAAACACGCCAAGGTCTAAATAGATCATGACCAAGAGCAGGTCGACCAGGGCGCCATACCTGTGAAAATCGAGGAGAGGCATCTGGGCACGGTAATGGAAATACGACAGCATCGAGGCGAGGGCCGTGACGATCAGACAAAGCCCCGCCGCCGCGGACATCCAGAATAGAGTGGTCAATATTTCCTTCTTGGTTAGGTCCTTGAGGGGCGGGTAAAAGTCACATTTTTCAGGTTTTGGATCATCCGCGCCCGGACGGAACGCCCCGGCCCTAAGGATGAGCGAAGCGGCCAGGCTCAAGGCGAAGAGCCCGCCGGCCATGACGTGGCAAAGGAGCGGAATGCCGAACATCCCTCCCGGCACGAAGAGGGCGAAGAAAAATCCACTCGCGGCGCAATAACCGAAGCTCACAACAAGGGCCGCGAAGATCCATTGCCGCCAGCCGGGGTAGGCCTGTCCAACCCAGGTCCGATAAAAGGCCCGGACCTTGATTAAGAAGCCGGGCTCGAAAAAGGTCCTTATCCAGCCGCCGAGCCACTCTCCATGCGCGCCCGCCAGCGCGAAAAGATTGCGTTTATCGACCGCCGGTTTTCCCGAGAGGAACCGAAAGAATGTGAGGGTCGAGGCAAGGCCCAAGACGGCGAGGACCGTTATGATGATGAAAAGCATAGGGGGTTATCTCCTCTTTTCGATGAGCCCCGAGGCCCGGCCGATGGCGAGCAGGACTGCGATGAGCAATAAAGCACCGATGACGAGGGAGGCCGCCGCCAGGACGACCTTGAGAAGCGGCCGCACCGCGAACGAAAGCCCAAAGAAGACGTGATAGGGCTTGCCCAACCCCATGAACGAATGGAGCGAACGGATTTCTACCTGCGAAGTCTTAAGTGGTCCGTAGCCTTTGACCCGTCCGAAGAGCAAGCGCGAGCCCGCCGAGTGGCAATCCGTGCAACCGTTCGTGCCCAGGGCCATCCGGGCCGGCCGCACATCGTGGGCCAGGGGCCAGGAGACGGGTGCGGCGGCAGGGTCGTTCCGCGCTTCAAGTTTTCCTTTCTTGGAGAGACCGAACACCCTGCCGCTCGAGACATAGACATGGTCCTTCCCCAGCGCCCGAAGCACCGTTCCGACCTGCTCCTCGGTCAATGTCTGATCCGTTCCGGTCAAAGTCAGGACGGCCCGCCGGGCAATATCGGGGAAAAGGGGTTCGGCCTTCCCTGCTATCAGCCAGGCAAGCTTCAGCGTCTCAGAAGATACCGGATTCTCCCTTTTTTCCAGCTGACCGTTCGCGATCCGGTAGAGGGCATTTTTATAAAGGAGGACCGGTTCGCCCGGCGCTCCCGGCATTGCGCCCAAAGCCAAGAGGACTCTCTCGAGCTGGGCCAGAGTGTCCGGATTCGGCTCCTGGGCATCCGGATCGAACGGCAACAAAGGCAGGATCTTGTTCTCTTTCCGGACTGCCCAAAGGAGGTCGTCCGCCGGCACTGGGCCCGGATACTCCGAAACGTCCAGGACTCCGTCCAGATTCAATTCATAGACCCTCCCGGCCATGACCAGGACGGGGGTCCCCCCGAGGTCCGGGATATTGAACAAGGATATTAGGATACGAGCGATGCTCTCCGCAGCGTTCAGGGTCTCGCCGGCCGCGGCGAGGACTCGGTTAGGCTTGAGAGGCACCAGTTTCCCATTTTTCATCTCGGCCCAATACGAAGGCCACATCATACGGTGGGGGGCAAGCTTCTTATCCGCACCCCGGATATAGACCGGCTCGACGATGGCCGGCGTGTCCGTGGCCCAGCGGGCGATCCCAAAAATCCCCAGACGGTTGGCCCGGGACGTGCGAACACGGGCCGGCTCTTTAGCAGGCAGAGGCCCGGAATGACAGACCGTGCAGCTCAGCCTCTCGAAGTGGATCATCGGAAATCCGTTATGCTTCGGGAAGGGGGCGCCAAGTCTGCCCGAGAACCCTCTGCCGCCCTTGACCGCTTCCTTTCCGAGATGGCAGCCGGCGCAGGTGAAGGCCTCGTTCTCGGCTTTGCCGTAGTCCTTGGATTCTCCCTCATAGCCCCGGACCATGTCGTGCCCGATTCCGTTCCTGTGACAGTCCACGCACAGGAGGCCTGAGGCCGTGTGGACATCCCCGTCGAATTCATGTTTCTTAGCGCCCAGGGGCGCAACGGAGTGACAGGCCAGGCAGCGGCTGTCTTCGGGCTTGTAAGCGATATCGAGGAAGGCATTGTGCTTGCTGTCGAAAAGGGCCGGGTCGTAGCGGACCGACGGCGCAATGGCCCATTCTTTATCGTCGGGGTTGGGGCCGTCAAACAGGTCCCAGGTTGCGGCAAGTCGCGAGGCCATCCCCCCGACCTCGCCCAGTCCGGCCGCGGCAGTAGCCGCCCAACGGAAATTCTGCCTCAGAACCTGCTTCGCCCATTCGCTGGGGTCCTGAAGGCGCGAAGCGTTGTGGCATCCCAGGCAGTTGATCTCAAGCTTTCCAGAGACGTTCCAGCGGGAGTCGGGCGTGACGTCTTTATCAGCGGGCTCGGCCACCCCGCCGCCCGTAAGCTTCGTCCCGAAAAGAAGCGTGAAGTCCCAGGCCGTGAGTCCTACATCCCCGGGGTCCCATATGCCCTTCCATTGCCGGTAGGAAAGCGGCAGCATCGTCCCTGTCTTCTCATCCGCCCAAATCCATGGCTCTCCGGGGCGGCCCGCCGGCCGGCCGCTATTGGTCGCGTTGAAGTGGAGCCCCTGGCAGACCTGCTCGTAGACATGGCAGGGAGCACACGTATACCTGGCAGAAAAAGGCAACGGATAGGATTCCGTCGGAATGATCTCCTGATTAAGTTCGTCCTTGAGCGGAATCCTATGGACGGGCGAAACGCGGCTCCCGTCCCATTTGAGGTTCTGGTCGTCCGCGGATAGGACCATTACCGCTAAGCCGACGGAGATCATCGCCATTAAGAAAGACCCGCCGAGAATCTTTCTCTCTGCGCTGCTCATAGATCTTAGACCTTAAACTGCTCCGGGCGGAACCGGACGAGGTTCCGGCTCTTCACAGCCTCATTGACCTTGAGCACGGCCACGGCGCTTTCGTAGCCCACCTCGGCAGGGCAACTGAGCGCCGTCCCGTTCCTGACGGCGCTGAAGAAGTTCTCGAGGTGAGGCTGGTGGGCCGGTTTGGCCAGCTCCAAGGGGAGCGGCCAGCGGCCAGCCTCCGCCGTCACCCGCACGTCGAGGAAAATGTTGCGGGTCTCAAGCTTCTGGATAGGAGCCGCCTCAGTGAGTAGGAGCCCGTCCTTGACAAGGGAATCCCATTCCGGGGCGTGGGCTTCCCGGAAGGCCCAGTTGCCTCGCTGGGGCACCTCGGAAATGACCAGCGATCCGAAATCGCCCATGAACGTTTCATAGAAGCCTCCGTGAGCGGTTGTCGTCTGGACCTGGTAGAAAGCGCGGGCCGCGCCCTCTTTCGTCTCGAACTCGTAAATGGCCATGACGTTATCGAACCATTCACGGTTCTTGTAATAGTCTACGCCGCCGCTGGCGACGACCGAAGCCGGTTGGACGCCTAAGACCCAACTGAAGAGGTCGATCTGGTGCGAGCCCAGGTCGACGATCGGTCCGCCGCCGTACTTTCTGTACCAGCGCCAGTTGCGAAATTCGACCATGGAATCATAGCCATACTTTTGGAGCACCGCCTGGTCTATCGTATATTTCTTAGGCCAGCCCAGCATGTCGGCCTTGGACCGGTTCCACTGAGCATAGGCCAGATTGACGCGGCCGAGGAGCCGCTTTCCGCGTATGAGACGGTCGATAGCGTGGATGTATCTTGGGTTCGAGCGCCTCTGGTGGCCAATCTGAAGGCGCCTTTTCGTCCTTCGCGCGGTCTCAACCATGGACCTGGCTTTTTCGAGCGAGTTCGACATCTCCTTTTCACAGTAGACATGGAGCCCGGCTCCCAGACAGGCATTGGTGTGTTCGGCATGCATCCAGTCCGGGGTGGCGACGATCGCGGCATCAAGTCCCGGCGCTTTGGCCAGCATGTCCCGGTAGTCTTCATAGACGGCCGGATTCTGACCATATTTCCGGATATATCCCGAAGCGTACTGCCGGCTGTACTCCCAGATATCGCATAGGGCGGCGATCCGGATGCCGGGAATGCGGAGGCAGGACTCGATGAGGATTCTCCCCTGTTCGCCCGCCCCGATGACGCCGATCCGGACTTCGTCAGCGGACTTAAGTTCCACTTCTCCGGGCTTTTGTGCGGCGGCCTGGCTGGCAAGGGCCATGCCCACGCCGGCCGCGGCTGACCTGATAAAGTCTCGCCGGGTCAGTTTATCATTCTTTCTGAGATCGGTCGGATCGTTCATGCTGGCCTCTATTTTTTCATGTTTTTATCAAACGCCGCGCTCGAGGAAGCGAAATTCATCGACCGGACGAACTCCAGGGACTCCTTCGCCCCAAACTCGCGGTCCATCCCGTTGTCCTCCCACTCGACCGACAGCGGCCCGCCATACCCGATCGCGTTGAGTTCACGAATAATGGCTTCAAAATCGACGTCGCCATGACCAAGGGAGCGGAAGTTCCAGCCCCGCCTCAGGTCGCCGAATGGAAGATGGGAGCCGAGGATCCCTGCCTTCCCGTCCCGCGTCATGGATACGTCCTTCATATGGACATGGTAGATACGGTCGGGGAACTCGCGGATGAATAGGTGCGGCCAGAGCCCCTGCCAGAGAAGATGGCTGGGATCGAAATTGAAGCCCAGAGCCGCTCGGCACTCGAACGTCTCCAAGAGGCGTTTCGCCGTGTAGAGGTCGAAAGCGATCTCGGTCGGATGGACCTCGAGGGCAAACTTCACCCCCTGTTCATCAAAAACATCCAGGATGGGCGTCCAGAGTTTCTTGATTGTCCCGAAGCCTTCCTGGACCATCTCCTCGGTCGTCGGAGGGAACGAATAGAGGAACCTCCAGATGGGCGAGCCCATGAACCCGTTCACGACGTAACAGCCCATGGCCCGGGCCGCCCGGGCGGAGGCTTTCATCTCCTCGACCGCCCAAGCCCGGATCTCCTTGGCCCGACCCTTGACGGCTTCCGGGACGAAAGCGTCCAGCCGCTTATCGTAAACGTCGCCGACGCACTGGCCGGCCAGATGGGCGCCCAGGGCCCAACACTGGAGATTGTATTTCTTGAGGACCCGGAGCTTCCTTGCGGCGTAGGTCCTGTCGGAAGCGGCCTTCCGGACGTCCATGTGGTCGCCCCAGCAGGCGATCTCCAGACCGTCGTAACCCCACGCGCTCGCTTTCTGGCAAACCTCCTCGAACGGAAGATCAGCCCATTGTCCCGTGAACAGCGTCACCGGCTTTGCCATCTTGGCCTCCTTAAAATTTGACCCAGACTGAGCCCTTGGCTGAGCTTTCGACGCACTTTTCGATGAACCTCACGCCTCGCATCCCGTCCTCGAGGCCCGGAAAATCGAGGTCGTCGGCCTCCAGCGGCCGTCCGGCCAGCCTCTTGCCGAGGGCCGTGAGGAAGGTTGAGTACAAGTTCGCAAAGCACTCGAAATAACCCTCCGGGTGGCCGGAGGGAAGGCGCGAAAGGGACTGGGCCCGACGAGACATCTTGTCCCGGCCGCGGGAAAGGATCTCGGTGGGCTTGACGATATAAGAGACCCTGGCATGATTCGGGTCCTCCTCGGCCCACTCAACGGACGCCTTCTCGCCGTAGATCCGGACCCGAAAACCGTTATCGTGGCCGATAGCGATTTGCGAGCTCCAAGCAAATCCCTTGGCCCCGCCCTTGTAGTTGATCATAATGGAGGCATTGTCGTCGAGGACGCGGCCCTCGCCGATCCTGTCAAGCCGGGCGCAGAGGGATTCGATTTTGAGCCCGGTCAGGTGGGCGACCATATGCTCGATGTGGGAGCCGATGTCTCCGACGCAGTTTGACGCCCCCGCCCGGGCCGGGTCGGTCCGCCAGACCGCTTGTTTCTGGCCCGTCCGCTCGAGAGGCGTCGCCAGCCAGTCCTGAGGATACTCGGCGGCGATGAAGCGGATCCTGCCCAATTCGCCCCGGGCGATCATGTCCCGCATATGCTTGATCATGGGAAAAGCCGAATACGCGTAGGTGACGCATAACATCAGGCCTTTCCGAGCGGCCAGGCGGGCAAGCGCTTGGCCGTCACGAAAAGTCGTCGTCAGGGGTTTGTCGCAGACGAGGTGAAAACCATTCTCAAGGGCGAGCTTGGCGATAGGATAATGGGTGTTGTTGGGCGTGACAATGACGAGGAAGTCCGGCCGGTCCTTCCGTTCGGCCTCGGCCGGGATCATCTCACCGTAGCTCCTGTAAAGGCGCCTTTTATCGAGCCCCCAGAACTTTCCCGTTTCCAGGGTATTTTCGTAAGATTGGGAGAAGCAGCCGGCTACGAGCACGGCTTTGCCGTCCATGGCGATGGCCTTGCGGTGGACGTCGCCGATAAAGGCGCCCTTGCCCCCGCCCACCATGCCGTATCTCAAGGAGGCGACTTTCGACAGGGTTTCCTGGCCTTCGATCATGGCGGATCTCCTTCCCTGAGCCGGACGGCCTCGGGCGGAGCCTCCCGGCTCTCCAAACAGGCTATATCATAATCAAGAAAGAGGAATTATTCAAAGCGTTCCCTTATGACATCGGAGATGGAGCCCTTGGCGTCAAGACCACGATCCGTTAGCAGGTTAGAGGGGCTTCCCGCTTGCGACCGGCTCTTGATGATCATATAATAAAAAAGGAGGGTGTGGATTGGAATCCATAAAACGCCCAAAATCGGATATTCTCGTTCCGATCATCATCTTCGCCGTCCTGGTCCTTTTCCTCACCATAGCGGGATGGCAATATTTCAGGAAGGGCCAGACCCATGTCAAGAACGCCGCTGCTTTGGAGCTAGAGGCCATCGCCGACCTGAAAGTGGGCCAGATCGTCAACTGGCGCGAGGAACGTATGGATGACGCTCTCGCGGTCTCCCGGAACCCCTTCAACGAGATCCGAGTTATCCCATTCCTCGAAAAAGGCCCCACGACCGGTGATGCAGCGAATGATATCCTGTCATGGATGGAATCGCTGATCACGACTTATGGATACAAGGACGTTCTCCTTCTTGATAGCCAGGGGAAGATTCGCCTGTCCGCGGGGCCCTCCCCGCCCCGGATCGGCGCCTTCGCCAAGACCAACGCCCTCCAAACTTGCCGCACGGGCAAACCCTATCTCTCCGACTTCCACACGGCCCTAGGTTTCCAGGGAGCCCATCTCGACCTCTATGCACCGGTGATAAGCTTCCCGCCATCTGGTCAGGCGTCTTTTTGCGCGGGCGTTTTTCTCTTCCGGATCGATCCCAACTCCTTCCTGTATCCGGCCATCCAAACCTGGCCCGTTCCCAGCCGGTCCGCGGAGACGCTCATCGTCCGGCGCGAAGGGGATTCTGTTATCTTCTTGAACGAGCTCCGTCACCGCAAAGGAACGGCCATGGTCCTCAAGTTTCCGGCGAGCGACCCCGATCTTATTGCCTCTAAGGCGGTCCGAGGTCTAGAGGGCATCGTCGAAGGCAGGGACTACCGGAACGTCCCAGTGGTAGCCGTGATAAGGAAGATTCCCGATTCGCCCTGGTTTATGATCTCCAAAGAAGACACTTCGGAAATCCTCGTTCCGATGAGGATCCGGATGACCGTCCTCACCATCGTTCTCGCGGGCATTTGTTTCGGCATGGGGCTGGTCGTGCTGCTTTGGATCAAGAGAAGAGACGCCCGCTTCTACCGCCGCCAATACGAGGCCGAGCACAATCGCCTGGCCCTCATCCAGCACTTCGAATACCTCCACAAATACGCCAACGATATCTTCCTGCTGGCCGACCGCGATCACAAGATTATCGAAGCCAACGAACGGGCTTGCGTAGCCTATGGTTATACCCGGGAAGAGCTCCTCGGGAAATACGTCCCCGACTTAAGACCCATCGAGGTCCGACCGGACTTCGAGCCGACCCTTCTCGAGGCCGAAAAAAAGGGCGGGCTGGTCTATGAGACCCTTCACCAGCGCAAGGACGGAACGATCTTCCCCGTGGAGGTCAGCCTGCGCGTCATCGAAATCGAGGGTGAAAAGCGTTATCAGGCCATCATCCGAGACATCACAGAACGTAAAAAAGCGGAGGAGCAAGCTAAGGCGTCGCTCAACGAAAAAGAAGTCCTCCTTCGAGAGATCCACCACCGGGTCAAGAACAATATGCAGATCATTTCCAGCCTCCTCAGCCTTCAGTCCCAAAGTCTGCAGGATCCCGAGATCAAATCCATGTTCCGGGAGAGCCAGGGCCGCATCAGGACCATGGCCCTCGTTCACGAAAAGCTATACCAGACGAGGGACCTATCTCGTATCGATCTCGCGGAGTATATCAGGAGCCTGGCCGCCTATCTTTTCCGAACCTATCAAATGGAGGCCGGACGTATCCAACTGAAAACGGACTTGGATAAGACTTTTCTCGACATCAATACGTCCATTCCCTGCGGATTGATCGTCAACGAGCTCGTCTCAAACGCCCTGAAACACGCCTTCCCGGATGAAAGGAAAGGAGAGATCCTCATCGAGTTGCGGGAAAGCGAAGGAGGGGCTCTTAGACTTACCGTACGGGATAACGGCATTGGCTTTCCCGAGGGGGTCGACCTCCGGACGACGGACACCCTGGGGCTCCAGATTGTAACGCTCCTTGTCGATCAGATCGACGGAAAACTCGATGTCAAAAGGGACCGAGGCACCGTCTTCAGCGTGACCTTTAGGCCGCTGAGCTATCAGCCGCGTCTCTAAAGGCGTAACCGCTCGGACGGACCTCTAGTCTCTCTCGAGCCGCTCCTTGATTTGGTCTATCGCGACCTGAGCTTCCTTTTCGACTTCCGAACCGAGGAGAGATTCTGCCAGCTCGAGAGCGGCCGGACAAGCAAAGGTCGGCAGGACGCTAACGACGAGCCGTTTCTCTTCCGGCCTCGAGGCGAGGCTAAGCGCCTGCTTGAGCGATGCCGCGGCTCCGTCCGGAGAACGGTACCGTTCGAGTCCTATCATCCGAATAAAAGCCTGCAGGGCCAGGACCCGATGGACTAAATTCGGCGATTGGCCGGCGATCCGGAAAGCATCATCCCTTGCCGTGATCGTCGGCCACTCGGCGATCGCCCTGACGGCGGCATCCGCCATTACGGGATCAGGATTGGCCAGGGCGGAACGGACAATGCGGAGAGACGAGTCCTCGCCGAGCTTCCCGAGAACCCTCAGCAAAGAGGCTTTCCTCTTCGGCTCCGTTTCGGTGAAGAAGAGAGATGCCACGGCGGTGGCGCCGCCACCCGGCCGGTTGATCGTCCGGGCAACCGCGGCGGCGGCTCCCTGGAGCTCTTCCATTTCGGATTCGTCGCCGCCTTCAGGCATGAGGAGGAGAAGGGGGCGCAGGTCTTCAGGACCGGCCAGCCGTTTGAACGCCCGGAGGGCCTGGACTCGGATAGTGGGCTCAGCCGAACGGGCCAGATCCAGCAAGAGCTTCTTGCTTGCTTCGATCCGGCGTTCTCCGGCCGCCCGTATGAACTCGTTCCTTATGGCTCCATCAACGGCCTGCTCCAATCCGTCGATGACCGCAGCATCGACGTCTGCTCCTCTGACCCGCCACAAACTTTCCCGCGCCGCCGCCTGCTCTTTGCCCGCCGTCCGGGCCGAGCATCTGGCGAGCAGGTCCACGCAAGTTCCGTCGCCCACCTTGCCCAGGGCCCTAAGAGCCTCCGTCCTAACCGCCGCACGCGGACTTTCCACAGCCTTCATCAAGGTTGGAAGCACGGCTTCTTTCGGGTAGGAGGTCAGGACGGCGATGAGGTGGATCTGGCTGTCCTCCGGAAGCTTTCCCAGAAGCCGGCACACCGGGACGATCCCGGATGCGTCGAAGGTCTCGGGGACCATGGCAATCGCAGGCTGCAGCATCTCGGACGGCTTGCCGAAGAGAATACCTAAGAGAATCTTCGGAGCCTCGGACCCCCCGGCGGCGATCTTTCCCTTCAAAGCCGCCCGGCGCGTCGCAAGGGAAAGCCTCGAGGTTAGGATTCTATCGTAGGCCTCTGTCGCTCCGGCGAGATCACGCTGCGCCATAAGCCCTTCTGCGCAGGCCAGGAGTCCCGAAGCCGCCCATTCCCTCGTCTCTCCCGAAGTCTTGACCAAGGCCCCGGAGAGAGCGCGAGCAGCTTTATCGCCGCCGATCCTCCCCAGAGCCGTTGCGGCCGCCGCTGCTTCTGTTCTATCCGCGGCGAAAAGCATCTTTTCCAGCGGAACGACGGCCCCGGAGCATTTCCTGCCGGCAAGGGAAGAGATGATGCCGAGCCTTGATCCGCCGCTCACCGTACTCAGCGCCTTGAGGAGGGTTTCATCAACCGCGTTCCCGGGAATCCTTTCCAGCGCATAACGGGCGATGTCGGAGGTCTCCTCAGCTGGGAGCATCTTGGCTAGAGCCGGGACGGCCTTCTCCGTCCCAATAAGCCTAAGCTCACGGCAGACGGCCGTTTTGCCGGCAACTGTGGCTCCGCTTTCAAGGAAAGACACGAACGCATCTTCGAAACCGGCCCTTTTCGTCCCATCGTCTTTGTTAGCACGAACATAAGCCCTGAGCGCGTAGAGCACAGCATCATCCTTGCCGTCAACAAAGCCCGCGAGTTCTCTGAGGATCGATGCCAAGGACGTCCCCTCCTCCTGAGGGAAGGCCGGCGTTCCCGCCGCCGTGACGGGCCGGACGAAAAGCCCGAAAAGAGCGA
Source organism: uncultured Eubacteriales bacterium (assembly GCA_964544265.1). Classification (GTDB taxonomy): domain Bacteria; phylum Acidobacteriota; class Aminicenantia; order Aminicenantales; family Saccharicenantaceae; genus JALHVH01. The sequence continues at coordinate 62,892 of CAZJBD010000001.1, read as the reverse complement.
AAAGGGCCCACAATGTATTCGCTTTTGTCCTCATGCGCTTTCTCCTCTCATCCTACAACGGGAGCTGCCAGGGCCCTCGGTAGGCACGGGCCAAGAGCCTCTCGGCCTCAAGGTCGCCGATGATGGCCTCGGTCTCGGGGTCCCAATAAATTTTCCTTCCGACCTCCATGGCGATCACACCAAGGTGGCCGACACTCGCCGAACGATGGGCCGTCTCACAGGGCGCGACCGTCAAGCTCCTCGTCCGGATACAATCGACGAAATTCTGGAAGTGATCGCGGTTTTTGATGAGGCGAATCTCTTCCGGGCCAATCTCCTCGTCCTTAAGGGCCGCGGGCTCCATCAGGTATTCTCCCCTGTCGACCCAGATCCAGCCGCGGTCTCCTATCCACTTGGTTCCGCTCCAGATTTCCGGATACCCGCCCGCGATAATCATCGGCATTCCGTTGGCATACTTGGCGGTCACGTAATAGCGCATAGGACTGTTGTAGATGCCCTTGCTCGGAAACTCGCCGAAGCCCTCGATTTCGACCGGACCGGTCCCATCATAGCCGAGGCCCCAGTGGGCGATGTCCACGTGGTGGCCAACCCAGTCCATGAGCTGGCCGCCGCCGAAATCCATATTCCAGCGCCAGTTCATATGGACGCGAGCCTTGCAGTACGGGACCCATGGAGCGGGACCGATCCAACGGTCGTAATCCAGCTCCGGAGGCGCAGGGACAAGAGCTTCTTCCCCAAACGTCCCCGCAAAGTCATAGTGGCCTTCTGGGAGGCCGACCTCGACCCGAAGGACCTTGCCGATCCGTCCGTTCCTGACGAGCTCGGCGGCCCGGTGGAAGTTCTCGACCGAACGCTGCCAAGATCCCGTCTGCCAGACGCGGCCGTATCTCTTGACGGCTTCACAAATGGCCCTCCCTTCGAGCAGGCTGTGGGAGAGAGGCTTTTCTCCGAAAATATCTAAACCCGCCCGGGCGGCGGAGATGGCCAGGATGGCGTGCCAATGGTCGGGGACCGCGATCGAGACGGCGTCAAGGTCCCCCCGGGCGAAAAGTTCGCGGAAGTCGTGATAGACGGCGCAGTCCTTATTCCCATATTTTCCATTGACGATGTCCCTGGCCTCCTGGAGGTGGCCTTTGTCGATGTCACAGACGGCCACCCATTGGACCTCATCCTTCTCCAGCAAGTTCTGCATATTCCAGGGTCCCTGCATGCCGAACCCAATGCCGGCCATGACTATCCTGTCGCTCGCGGCCGGCTTCCCAGCCTTACCCAGCGCGGAGGCACGGACGATGGTCGGAAATCCGGCCAGGCCCGCGACAGTCGCGGGTACGGCCTTAAGAAAGTCCCTCCGTCTCATGAAATTCTCTTTCCTGATCATGGATTCACCAATCCTTTCCCTGGCCTCTTCTCTCTCAGATGAGCGGCGTCACTCCAGGAATGGCCACGGGCTCGACCGTAAGATCTCCTAACTCGAATTTGGGCGGGGTCAAGTCGAGCTTCGAGTCATTCATCGCCCATTCCCAGCTGATGGCCCGGCCGGTGTAGGCGCTCATCCGTCCCATGACCGCGCACAGGGTGCTCTCGGCGATGCGCCGCCCCTCGTTTAGAGGCTCGCCCTTACGGATGGCCGCAATGAGGTCCGCCTGTTCCTGGACATAGGGATTCATCTCCTCGCCCTCGAACTTCCAGGGCTCGGGTCCCTTGATTTCACCGTATCCGAAGGCCGAGCCCCTGGTCCCGACGATCCTCTCTTCGACCCGATCGGCGCAGCCGGGGATCTGACGGCACATGCTCAGGACGCGCACACCCCCGGGGTATTCGAATTCGACGGCGAAGTGGTCGTAGATGTTTCCATATTCGGGAGCCGTCCGGACCTGGCGCCCGCCCATGGCCATAACCTTGACCGGCAGGGCTCCGATCGCCCAGTTCATGACGTCGATGTTGTGGACATGCTGTTCGACGATGTGGTCGCCGGAAAGCCAGGTGAAATAGAGCCAATTCCGGCACTGCCATTCCATATCGGACATCTCGGGAGTCTTCTTCACAACCCAGAGCTCGCCCTGGTTCCAGTAACACTGGCCGCCGACGATCTCGCCGATCGCCCCACCCTGGATCCGCCGCATGAGTTCCAGATATCGGGCCTGGTGGCGGCGCTGGGTGCCGGCGACGACGGCCAGTCCCTTGGACCGGGCCAGTTCCGAGGAGGCGATTATAGAGCGGACGCCAGTGGGGTCCACGGCAACGGGTTTTTCCATGAAAACATTCTTTCCCGCCTCTATGGCCGCCTGGAGGTGGATCGGCCGGAAACCCGGCGGGGCCGCCGTCACAATGAGGTTGACGTCCGGAAGGGCGCACACCTTCTTGTAGCCGTCGAAGCCCGTGAAACACCTCTCGGGCGCGACCTTGATCTTGTCCGGATGTTTTTCCCTGAGCGCCGCAAGCGATGAGTCGAGGCGGTCCTGAAAAAGATCGGACATGGCGATGACCTCAACACCCGGGGCTGCGTCCATGCAATCGATGGCCGCGCCCGTGGCCCGGCCCCCGCAGCCGACGATCCCGATGCGGATCGAATCCGACCCGGCGGCGTGCAGGCCGAGGCTTGCCGGGATGGCGGTGGCCAGCGATGCGGCCAGCGATGTCTTGATGAAATCCCTTCTTGTAATTTCCATTATTCCCTCCTTGCCAAGAACCGTTCTTTTTACCTTGTCAGGTGGAAGACGCAGACCGAAGCCCGCAGCTCGTTCCGGCCTGTCCAGCTCATCAGAAGTTATCACACTCTCTATACGCGTCTATGAC
>CAZJBD010000001.1:0-60086 GCA_964544265.1 uncultured Eubacteriales bacterium | reverse complement strand
GGAGAACTTGAAAATATTTTTTATGCCAGCGACCGCGTCTATGACCGCCCTTTCCCCGGCTCTCCCGGGAACACTCTGGCCATGTTCCATCCCCAAGACGCCCTGGAAGCCCCTCCGGTGGAGGTGCTTGAAGATGTTCCTATAATTGATTTCGCCGGTTCCGGGTTCCTTTCGGCCCGGGGTATCGCCAATGTGGTAGGCGGCGATCTCCGCCCAGGCAGCGTCGATGTTGGGGATCAGGTTGCCCTCCGTGATCTGTTGATGGTACAAGTCGTTGATGATCTTGCAGGAAGGGCTGGCCACGGCCCGGCAGATCTCATAGGCCTGGGGGACGCGGGTCAGAAAAAGTCCGGGATGGTCCTTGGGATTCAGGGGCTCAAGCACGATGACCAAGCCGGCCGGCTCACAAACCTCCATACAATACTTGAGGTTTTCGATGACGGCGGCCGTCTGGTATTCCCAGGCGAGGCTCTCGTCGAAGCGGCCGGGAACGACCAACGTCCACTTGGCATTGATCCGCTTGGCGCACTCGACACCCTGCCTCATTTTTTTGAGCAGCATATCGCGGACGTCCCAATCTCGCGTGACGAAGCTCTTTTGTCCGAAGTCAGCGTAGAGGACGAATGGACCTAAAACCATTCCATTTCTCTCCAGTTCCCTGGAGATGGCCTCCTGGACCCCGGCCGGACGTCCCATCAGGCCGTTATCGAACATGGCCCCGAACCCTTCGCCGGCCGCGAACCGGACCTGGGACAAGGGATCGTCCCCGGCGTGGGCTTTGAATTGGCCGATCGAGGGCGCGTATTTCAGCTTGAAGGTGGTCTTGGGTTTCGACTCGGAGCCTTGGTCTTTAAAAGAAAGGCGTTTCGGCCCCGCCAGCGCGGCGGCGGCAGCGGCCGCAAATCCGTTCCTTACGAAATCCCGACGTTTCACGACACGCCTCCTTCCCAGACGAGATACCTATCCTTATAACAAAGCCCGAAGTCAGGGTCAAACCTACAATGCGAACAAGATTGCGTATTCAATCCTGACCTATGCTAGAATAATGTCGCCGTTAGCCAAGGGAACGGCAAGAAGGAGGGAACGATGAAAAAGCCGCCGTTTGCTTTAGCCATCGTATTCATGGCCGTCCTCTTCCTGGGCTTGGCGATCTCAGGGGCCCAAAAAGCGGGGGACCAAGCGCTGGGGACCCGCAAGTATGAAGAGTTCCAAACGCCAAAGTTCTGCGGGACCTCATGCCATACGGACATTTTCCAGCAGTGGCTGCAGGCCATGATGTCCCAAGCCTACACCCATCACTGGGACGAAATCGAATATTTCAAGCTGGCTGTGCCCCACGCCGAGAAAGACAGTATTGTCGCCGGTGTTAAAGCCGGCTGCAACGGTTGTCACGCCCCGATCGCTTTTCTCGTCGGCGACGTCCCGCCGCCTCTTCCATCCCAGAACAGCCGGGCCAACGAATCCGTCGCCTGCGACCTCTGCCACACCGTTACGGGCCTCGCCGGGGATACTCCGTATAATTTCAATTGGATCTCCGAGCCCGGCAAGACCAAGTACGGCCCGCGCGAAGGAAAAAACTCGCCCGAGCACAACCTGCTGAAATCTGATTTTTTGGCTACGGCGGAATTCTGCGGGACCTGCCACAACGAAAAGGATCCCTACGGGATCTGGGTTAAATCGACCCAATTGGAATGGAAGGATGGGCCCTACGCTAAGCAGGGCGTTAAGTGCCACGATTGCCACATGACGTACGCCCAGGGAAAGACGGCCGCCATGGGCAACGCTTACCCGGACGCCCGCCAGCATCTTTTCCACGGCGCTCACGACGCGGGGAAGGTCCGGGGGACGATCGAACTCCGCATCCACCCCGACATCCGGGAGGCCCAGCCCGGCGATCCGGTCAAGTTCACGGTGGCCCTTTTCAACCAGAAGACGGGCCATAAGTTTCCGACCGGGTCCGTCGAGGACCGGATCGTCTGGATGCACGTGGAAGCCGTTGACGCCAAAGGAAAAGCCTACCACATCCCGGTGGACAAGAAGGGCTTTGCCGGCGAAGAATATACGATCGGCGCGGACGTGCTGGCCTACCAGGACATGGGAATCGCCCTCAACGACCCCAACTTCAAGGGCGTCCAGAGGGACGGGATTCCAATCGGGGACCGAATCTTCCGCATGCCCTACTTTGATCCCCAGGGCCGGATGACCATCCAACAGTGGAACACCAAAACCCAGGGCGTAGATTATCGGATCGGCCCGCGCGAGACCAAGATCGAGACCTGCACGTTCACTCTGCCGCAGGACATCGCCCCCGGCCCTCTGACGGTTACGGCGGTCCTGAACTACCAGAAGCTGGTGAAACCGGTGGCGGATTTTCTGGGCGTGCCGCCCGACGAGGCTGAGATCGTCGAGGTCAACAGGCATTCGACGACTCTCACGATCCTTGAATAGAGGAGGTATTCCATGCGGCGAAACCTGAGAATCGGGATCGGGTTTGCTATGCTCTTCTCCGCCCTCAGCGGTTCAGCCTTATCCATGCCGGCCTTCGCCAGGAAATACAGCATGACCTGCAAGACCTGCCACACTCCCTTCCCCAAGCTCAAACCATACGGAGAAACCTTCGCCGCGAACGGCTTCGTCATCAAAGACAAGGAGACTCCTCGCTATTATGTCGACACCGGAGACGGCTGGCTTTCTCTCCTCAGGGATGTTCCCATCGCCCTGAGGCTGGAGGGCTTCCTCTCCTACAACAATTCCAGCTCTCGAAAAATCGATTTTTCCGCTCCCTATATCATTAAATTGCTGTCCGGCGGCGAAATCACCAAGCACATTTCCTACTACCTCTATTTCTTCTTCGGAGAGCGCGGCGAGGTGGCCGGCCTGGAGGACGCCTTTGTCATGTTTAATGACGTCCTCGGACCGGACTTCGATTTCTATGTCGGGCAGTTCCAAGTCTCCGATCCCCTATTCAAACGGGAGCTCCGCCTGCCGTTCGAGGATTATCAAATCTACGCCACCAAGGTCGGCGGCTGCAAAGCCGACCTGACCTATGACCGGGGGATCATGACGACCCTCGGCCTGAAGAGCGGCGCTGATCTCTGCTTGGAGATCATCAACGGCAACGGGCTCGATCCGACCGATCCTCTCGGGAACTTCGACGGGGATAAATATAAGAACGTCTTGCTCCGTGTCTCTCAAGACGTAGGGGACCGTTTCCGAATCGGCGGATTCGGATACCTGGGGAAGGAAAAGCAGGAAGCCGCAGTAAACGCCCTCTGGATGGCAGGGGCCGACGCCTCATGGGACGCCGGACCGATCCAACTGAATCTTCAGTATGTCGAACGACGCGATGACAATCCGTTTTTTTCCATAGTCCGCCCTCTGGAAATTAGGACGCGGGGGGGATTTGCCGAGGTCGTCTATTGGCCGAAGGGTGACGACAGCCGTTGGTACGCGCTCGGCCTCCTAAACTGGGTGGATTCCGAGCAAACGGACCTTAAGTCCTCTTCGGGAACAGTCCACTACGGCTATCTTTTAAGACGGAATCTGCGGGCCACGGCTGAATTCACCTATGTATTCGATAGCCCCTTGGGGAAGCACGCCCGGATTGGATTGGGTTTGATCACAGCGTTCTAAGGGCCGCAGGGTTCATCAGGAGCCCGCCTTTTCCAGGCTGGTAACCTTGTCCGAGATGCCCCGGTAGGCGGGATTCCAAGTCTGGATCTCCTTAAAAAGGGAAAGGGCCTTGTCTGTTTCCTTGGCCTCCTCGGAAAGAATGGCCCGGTCGTAGGTCAAGGCGAAATACGCTTCCGTTCCTTCTTTCGCCATGAGGAGGGCTTTGTTCAACCAACGCTCGGCCTCAGCCCAGTCCTTCTTCTTCCTAAAGCACTGGCTGATGATGCTGTAGCACTCCATGGCCCGGACCTTGTCCTTGCTGGCCACGCTGAGCTCCTCAATGGCCTCGCTGAACAGGCCCTGTTCCATGAAGGCGATCCCGAGTTGATAATGAATCTCGTAGTCCTCGCCCGGGACCTTCTCCTTGAGTTCCTTCTTGAAATCCGAGACGATCGCCGAAAGCTCCTTCTCGAACTGTGTCATGCCCCCGTTGGCCTGTCGGAAGTGAACCGCCTCGATCATCCGGGCCTCTTCCTCGATCCGCTCCTTGAGGTCGAAATACTTTTTTTCGCCCGACTCCGGGGAGAGGAAGGGAATGATGTCCGTCTCTGCGAAGATGTCGGCCGTGCTCATCTTCTCCTCATCGACGACATCCTTTAAGAAACGCGGAGTTGGGGGCCGTTTTTCTTTCTGCGGGGGTCCCTGCTTCTCGCTTTCGGGAACCGCGCGGGATTCTTTTCGCTTGGCCATGGTCTCCATGGCCTGGGCCTTCTCCACGCGAACCCGGATCTCCTCCTCGCTCATCTGGCTGCGGATCTCGTCCAGCACAGCAATCTTCTGCATGATCTGGGGATCATCGGAATATTTCATCCTCAAGTTCTCGAGGATCCTGCGGGCATTGCGGACGAGTCCCTGCTGGATATAGAGATCCGCCTGCTCCAACGTATGTTGGATGGCCTCCCGGTCCTTAACCGAAACAACCCAGGAATCCTCCCCCTCTTCCTCCTCCGGGAGGCCGAGGTCTCTTCGGAGGGCCGCGTGCTCCTTGATGAGATCTAGATCATCGGGGCGGATCTTAACCAGCTCGGCAAGCGTGGTGAGTGCCTTATTCTTAAGGCCCTGTCGATTCATTTCATCCAGGAGAACCCTATCCACGACCTCCAGCTTGGCGAAGTTCTTGCTGGCCCGGTAAATCGACGATAGCTTGTCAAGAGACGGCAGATGAGACTTGTGGGCAGCCAGGATCAGCCCCAGGAGGCCGATCGCTTTTTCTTCTTTCTGCTTCTTGATGAGATTATTGACGAGCGGCTCGTAAAGATCGAAGGCTTGGTCCAGGCTTTCTTTCTGGATATAGATCCTTCCCAGCTTAATCCTGGCGTTGACGTTCATCGGATGCGCCTTGACGACCTTGCCGAACGTTTCCTCGGCTTTTGCAAAATCCCCTTCCTCGAAGGCGAAGTTCCCGAGAAGATTGAGGAGAGTCGGATTCTCAACATCTTCCTTGAGGGCTCGTTCAACGAGGTCGACGGCCTTCTTCTTCTGGTCCCTCCGCTTGTAGACGTCGACCAAGCCGAGGAGAGTCCTGAGATGGGACGGGCTGATGTGCTTGGCTTGGAGGAATAATTTTTCGGCTTCGTCCGAATTGTCCTGACTGAGCTTCAGCTCGGCGATATCATCCAGCTGGTCTGAAGCGGCGTCTTTGAATCCCTCATCTTTGTAAAGCCCCGCCAGGGTCATCTTGGAGTCGAGATCGTCCTTGTCCAATTTGACGACTTTCTCATAAACACGGACGGCCTCTAAAGACCTCTTAGATTTCAGGAACTGTTCCGCGGTCTTGAGATACTCCTTTTTGGCTTCCCCGGCGAACCCCTGGAGGCTGTAGATGTCAGCCAGTTTGATGGACAGATCGGGGTCCTCGGGTTTGATCTTGGCGATCTTTTTGAAGACGGCCAGGGCTTGGGAGTAAAGCCCCCGCCTCTCATATTCGTCGGCAACGGTCTGGAAGGATTTGGCGGCCCTCTCGTTCTGCCCGAGGCGGACATACAAGTCGCCGATGATGTTGCTGATCGCAAAATCCTGGGCATCCCCTTCCAGGAGCTTCTGGTATTCGGAGACCGCTTCCTTGAGTTTCCCGGCTTTAACGTGCCTCTCCGCCGACTCGATGATGCGAATCCTATCCAGTTTTCCGTTCATGAGTCTAGTGACCCCGGGCCTTCAAGTTGAAACTCCGCCTGTGCAGGTTGGTCGGCCCCATTTCCTGGAGGGCCCTGTAATGTCCGGCCGTTCCATAACCCTTGTGTTTCGCCAAGCCATACCCCCGGCAGGCCGTGTCGAACACGTCCATCAATCCATCGCGCAACACTTTGGCCACGATGGATGACGCCGCGATGGAAGCGCTCTTCCGATCGCCCTGGCGGATGCCCATCTGAGGATAATCTACATCTTTTAAGGGGAACCCGTCAACTAGGACCATGTCGGGTCTTCGTTTCAGGTTCGCAATCGCCCTTTTCATAGCCAGCTCCGAGGCTCGGCGAACGTTTCCGGCGTCGATCTCGGCGTTCGAAGCCGCTCCGACCCCTACGGACAGAGCTTCAGCCAGGATGCTTTTCACCAAGCCCTTTCTTTTAGTCGGAGAAAGAAGCTTGGAATCGTTAATTTTCTTGGCCCAAGCAGGCCTTTTGGGACCGCAAAACCGGGCGGGAAAGATCAAGGCGACGGCGATGACGGGACCGAAAAGGGCCCCCCTGCCGACCTCATCGACCCCTGCGATGGCCGTGCGGCCCATCTTCAGGAGCCTTCTCTCGATTCTGAAATCGGCCACTTGAGGAATGGTCAAGGAGCCTTAGTCTTCCTTGATCCGGGCGGCTTTACCCTTGAGATCCCTGAGATAATACAGCTTGGCCCTTTTAACCTTGCCCTTGCGGACAACTTCGATCTTTTTGATCATCCTGGAGTGGAGGGGGAAGGACCTCTCGACGCCGACCCCGAAAGAGACCTTGCGGACGATGAAGGATTCCCTGATTCTTTCGCCTCTCTTTCCGATGACATCTCCGCGGAAGATCTGGATGCGCTCTTTATCCCCTTCCTTGATGATGACATGGACCCTGACCGTATCGCCGACGTTGAAGGGTTCCAAGTCCTTCTTCAACTGCTTGTCCTCGACCAGATTGACCAGGCTCATGACTCTTTCCTTTCCTTCCGAATTTCCTCCAGGATCTCGCGTTCCTCCGGAGAGAGTTTTCTATCCAAAAGATCAGGCCTCTTGGCCAAAGTCTTCTCCAAAGCCTTCCGCTTCCGCCAGCGCTCAATCTTCGCGTGGTCGCCGGAGAAGAGGACCTGAGGGACCTTCATTCCCTGAAAATCCCGCGGCCGCGTGTAGTGCGGGAAATCCAGCCGACCCGCTGCGAACGAGTCATGGGCCACCGATTCGGCCTTGCCCACGACCCCTGGAATGAACCTCGAAGCCGCGTCCACGATGACGACGGCCGCCGGCTCTCCCCCGGTGATGACATAATCTCCGATGGAGATCTCCTCGTGGATCAGGGATTCGATGACCCTCTCGTCCACGCCCTCGTACCGGCCGCAGATAAGGATGACCTGGGAGAAACCCGCGATCTCCTCGGCCAGCTGCGGATCGAGCTTTCTTCCCTGGGGAGAGAGGAGAAACACGCGCGTTTCGGCGGACACGCGGATGTCTTCGACCGCCCGGAAGATAGGCTCCGGCTTGAAGACCATCCCTTCCTGGCCGCCGTATGGCCTGTCATCGACCTGCTTGTGCCTATCACGTGTATAATCCCGCAGGTCGTGGACGCGGATCTCCATCAGGCCTTTCTCCACGGCCTTCCTGATGACTCCCCCTGAAAACACGGTCCCGAACATTTCAGGGAAGATTGTAATTATATCAAATCTCATTCAAGTCTAAAAGTCCGGCCGGAAGGTCAACCCGAATCTCCCTCCGCGACGTGTCCACATCGAAGCAGATCGACTTCACGAAAGGAATGAGGACCTCGCGGCCGCCCCTGTCGACGACTAGGAGGGTTTCCTTCCCAACGGGGAGCAAGCTTTTCACGATCCCCACGCTCTCCCCGTCCTTCGTCACAACCGCGCTTCCGATGATCTGGAAGTGGTAAAAATGGCCATCTTCCAAAGGGCTCAAGCTCTCTTCCGGGACATAGATCTCCAGCCCGGCGAGTGCGTCGGCTCGGTTAAGGGTATCGATACCCTTCAATTTCAGGAAGTGCGTATTCCTGTCGAATCTCAGCGATTCGACATCATACTCCTCGAACGACTCTTCCTTCTTGAGGAATATCTTAAAAAAAAAAGGAGTGCCGGGCTGTTTTCTATACAACCTCAGCTTGAGTTCCCCGTCCTGACCTTGGCTCCTGAGGATCTTGCCTATGCTGATCAAATCAACCTTTCTCGATGATTTCGAGGTTGAATCTCCTCTTGAGTTTCATGCCCGCGGCACCGAGGATGATCCGGATGGCCCGGGCCGTTCTTCCCTGTTTCCCGATGACCTTGCCCAGGTCCTCCTGGGCGACCTTGAGCTCAAGAATCGTGGTCTGTTCCCCTTCGAGCAGGGACACCTGAACCTTGTCCGGGTTGTCGACGAGAGCTTTAGCGATTAATTCTACGAGTTCTTTCACGGTAACCTCCTCCTTTAACGCTTTGTCTCTTGATTGACTTTCTGGGTTTTGGATAGTCTATGTAAAAGAGATTCGACGGTCTTTGACGGCTTGACTCCCTTGCCGAGCCAGTATTTTGCCTTTTCCTGGTCGATTTTGATGTCCGCGGGTTCCTTCGTGGGATTATAGGTGCCGACGGTGTCCAGGGCCTGACTTTGCCTGGCCCTTTCCGAATCCATGACCACGATACGAAAAGAAGGTCTTTTTTTCGCTCCAAACCTCATCAATCTCATGCTCAACATGTTGTTCTGCTCTTGTAAGTAAAATGATTGAAAATAATAGCGGAATTCAGGTTGCAAGTCAAATCTTTTTCTGGGAGTCCCCCGGGGTCATCCCTCCAAGTTGACTTCCCGACAGCCTTTATCTAAAATCCGGACGATCGATCCAGGGAGAGACCATGCTCCGTCCGGACCAGAGAAATGGGCTGCGCCAGGTCGCCAGGCTCCTTCTTCTGGCAAGCGCCTGCGCCTTCGTCATATCGTATTTCCTGAGGAACAGGCTCCCCGACAAGGGCGCAATCCTGCCTTCCCTGGGCCAGGACCCCGTCCAGACGGGCACCGACCTCCCCGGCCCGTTTGACGTCACCCGGAAGGGCGTCACCTATGTGGTGGATCCGATCTTCAACTATGAGCTGTGGGGCATGGTCGTCTCCTATCACCACGCCGATTCCTTCGTGGACCTCGCTCATAAGATGTGGAATGACCATATCAACATCAAAGATGTCTGCGTCATCTGGGGAAAAAACGTCGAAACCGGCGTCTACAGAAGGATGAAGTTCCGGAGCCGTGACTTTACCTGTTTCTATCGATATCCAGACCAGGAAACTGGGACCTTGTTTTCGGCAGACTGCTTTTCGAACAATCATCTGTTGGGCGCCGATTCCCTCGTGAGCCGGAAGATCCTGAGGGCCAGGAAGGGGGACCAGATCCACTTCAGAGGCTGGCTCGTCTCCTACGGGCAGAAAAGCACATCCTTCCGGCGCGGTACAAGCACGGTGAGGGCAGACCGCGGCGACGGGGCTTGCGAAACGGTTTTCGTTAAGGAGTTCGAGGTCCTCAAGCCGGCCAACGTCGAGATGCGCGCTTTGAACAGAATCTCGATCGCCCTCGTGGTCCTATGTATCGGCATCCTGTTTTTTATCTGAAGTAAGGGTCAAACCTACACGTTTAACATTCTGTTAAAAGTGTAGGTTTGACCCTTACCTATTCCTCCAGACGCCTGGCCAGGCCTCGGAAAGGTCCTCCCGCCGGCTCCCAGAAATAGACGGCCAGATCAATCTGCCCCCCTCTCTTAACCTTCACCCCTTCGGCTCGCAACAGCTTTCTCTGCTCTTCAAAGCCCCGGCCGGGGGCGAGAGAGATCGATCCCCGGCTGTTGATGACCCGGTGCCACGGCAGCCGGTCTTTATCCGAGGAGGCATGAAGGACACGGGCGACCTGGCGCGCCGCCCTGTAATTGCCCGCCAGCGCCGCGACCTGGGCGTAGGTTGCAACTTTGCCTCGGGGGATGGCTTTGATGACCGTTTTGACCTTGCGCTCAAATTCCATGGGCCCGTCCTAAGAATTACCGAAGGAATATATTCTCAATTGAGTTTAACAAAAAATAGGGGTTAGACCTACTCTTTTGACACTCTGTCAAAAGAGTAGGTTTGACCCTTACTTTCTTGATAGAATTAAATACATGGACGAAATCGTGCGCAGAATCCGGCGGCTCCTTTCGCAGTCCATGCTCCGCGATCGGACCGCCGCCGGGCGCAGGCTTTCCGCGATCCTCCAGAAGGACCGCCGTCCCGCTGAGAGCCCGGCCCTCCTCGAAGATCTGGAGTCCATCAAAAAAAGGCTTGAGGAGTCGGTCCGGGAAAGGTGCCTCCGTTTCGAGCGGAGGCCGCACGTGCATTATCCCGGGGGGCTGCCGATAACTTCGGCCCGTCCCGAAATCGTCAATGCCATCCGAAGAAACTCAGCCGTCATCATTTCGGGCGAGACGGGCTGCGGCAAAAGCACCCAGATCCCCAAGATGTGCCTGGAGGCGGGCCGGGGCATCTCCGGCCGGATCGCCTGCACCCAGCCCCGGAGGATTGCCGCCGTCACCATCGCCCACCGGATCGCCGAGGAGATGGGCGAACCCCTGGGCCGGTCAGTCGGCTACAAGATCCGTTTTCAGGACAAGAGTCCCCGCGAGGCATACATCAAAATCATGACCGACGGCATGCTTCTTTCCGAGACGCGCTCCGATCCCCGCCTCTACGAATACGACACGCTGATCATAGACGAGGCCCACGAACGAAGCCTCAACATCGACTTCCTTCTTGGGATCGCCAGGACTCTCCTTGACGTCCGCCCGGAACTGAAGCTCATCATCACATCCGCGACTCTAGACACTGAAAAATTTTCCTCGGCCTTCGGCAATGCCCCCGTCATCTGCGTCGGCGGCCGCCTGTATCCCGTCGACGTCGAATATATGCCCCCGGAGTCTGCTCCGGACGACACCGATTACGTCGATCATGCGGTCCGCGCCGTAGAGAAGCTCAAGTCGCAGCGTCAGCCCGGCGACATCCTCGTCTTCATGCCGACCGAGCAGGACATCCTCGAAGCGTGCGAGCGACTGGAGGGCAGGAAATATCCGGGCGTTACGGTCCTGCCCCTTTATGCAAGGCTGCCGGGAACGCAACAGGGCCGCGTCTATTCGGTCAAGGGACCGAAGATCGTCGTGGCCACGAATGTGGCCGAGACCTCCCTGACGATCCCCGGCATCCGTTACGTCGTCGACACGGGACTCGCCCGGATCTCCCAATACCAGCCCGGGTCCCGAATCCACAGCCTTCCCATCAGCCCGATATCCCGGTCGAGCGCCGACCAGAGGATGGGGCGCAGCGGCCGCGTCCAGGCCGGACTCTGCGTCAGGCTCTTCTCGCAAGAGGACTACGAGTCGCGACCCCAGTTCACGCCGCCCGAGATCGTCCGTTCGAATCTGGCAGAAGTCATCCTACGAATGATCGACCTCGGGCTCGGCCATCCCTCCGAATTTCCCTTCGTGGACCGACCCCAGCCTAAAACCGTTAAGGACGGTTATGACGCCCTCGTCGAGCTCGGCGCCATAACCGAAAAGGGGCGCGATTTCTCTCTGACCGCTCTCGGACGCCGCATGGCGCTCATGCCCCTCGACCCCCGGATCTCGCGGATGCTCCTGGAAGCCGACAAGGAGCAATGCCTGGATGAAGTGGCCGTTATCGCCGCCGTCCTCAGCATCCGCGATCCGAGGGAAAGGCCTCCCAATAAAGCTGCTCAGGCCGACCAAGTCCACGCCGTTTTCCGGCACCCCGATTCCGACTTCCTGACGCTCCTTAACATTTGGGACCACTACGACCGGGCCCGGAAAGAGCTCGGGACCCAGAACAAGCTGAAGAAATACTGCCTCGCCAACTTTCTCTCCTTCCCCCGCATCAGGGAATGGGGATTTGTCCATGACCAAATCCTCTCCATCCTCGAGGAGCAGCGGATCATCCCCAAGCGCCGGGAGCGACACGAAATCTCCGAAGGGCTTTATGCCGGGATCCACCGGTCGATCCTTAGCGGCTTCCTTTCCAATATCGCTGTCCACAAGGAGAAGAACATATACGCCGCTGCCAAGGGCCGGGAGGCCATGGTCTTTCCCGGCTCGACACTCTTCGGCAAATCCCGGCCCTGGATCGTTTCGGCCGAGATGGTTCAAACTTCGCGCCTCTTTGCCCGGACGGCCGCCAGAATCGATCCGGAGTGGCTTGAGGAGGTCGGCGGAACCCTCTGCCGCTATTCCTATTCCGATCCCAGGTGGGACAAAGAGAGGGGCGAGGTCCGGGCCAAGGAGAAGGTTTCGCTCTACGGCCTGGAGATCGTCTCCGGCCGGGATATCTCCTACGGACGCGTCGCCCCGCAAGAAGCTCATGAGATCTTTATCCGTTCGGCGCTCGTAGAAGGGGACGTCACCGAGCCTCCGGCCTTCCTCAAACACAATCTCGATCTCATCAACAAAGTCATCACATTAGAGGAAAAGCTCCGCCGCCGTGACATCTGCGTGAGCGAATCGGAGCTGGCCAGCTTTTATTCAACCCGGCTCCCGGGTGTCTCGGACATCCGCACACTGGAGCAGAAAATCCGCAGGGCGGGCGGGGACGCCTTCCTCTGGATGACCGAAATGGATGTTATGCTCGTTAGGCCGGATGAGGAGCGCGTCGCGGCCTTCCCAGACGCCGTTGATATCGACGGCCGGCGGTTCCGGGCTGTTTACAGGTTTGCGCCGGGCGAAGAAGCCGACGGCGTAACGCTCAAAGTCCCGGCCGCCCTGATTAAAAGCATCCCGGCTGAGCCGCTCGAGTGGGGTGTCCCTGGCCAGTTACGGGAAAAAATCGTAGCCCTGGTCAAGGGCCTCCCCAAGCGGTACCGGAAGCTTCTTTTGCCCGCGGTGGAAAAAGCAGACACGATTGTCCAGGAAATGGAGCCGAACGATCCGTCGCTGTTCAACGCCCTTTCCCGGTTCGTCAAGCGCCGGTTTCAGGTGGATATCCCTGCGGCCGAGTGGGCCAGAGCCGAAATTCCTCTTCATCTCCGAATGCGGGTGGCAGTCACGGACCACGAAGGACGGGAGGTCGCGGCCGCCCGGAACCTCGACATCCTGCGCAAGGCAGGATCGCCGTCGGCCGCCGCGACAGACTCGCCGGCCTGGAAGAGCGCCCAGGAGAGGTGGGAAAGGGCCGGCCTGGTATCCTGGGACTTCGGGCCCCTCCCGGAAACGGTTGCTGCCGGTCCCTATACGGTAGCCTTCCCCGGGCTCAAGGCGGGGGAAAAGAGTGTCGACCTCCTGCTCTTCAAGAGCCGAGAAGAGGCGCTGGTCGCCCATGTCAAGGGCGTGGAGGCCCTGCTCAGCCCCCGCTTTTCAAAGGACCTTGAATTCGTCAAACGATACTTGGTGATTCCCGAAGAGTATGAGCCGGCGGCGCTTCCCTTCGGCGGGAAGGCTGCCGTCATAAAAGCCATGGCCAGCGCCCTTAAAAGGGAGGTTCTCCGAAAGAATGTCCGGAGCCAGGAGGAATTTGAAGCGCTCGCGGCCCGCGCCGTCCGCGACCTCTTCGCCAAGGGGACGGAGCTCCGCGATCTGGTCATAGGGATTCTCAATACATACAAGAAGATCCGGCAGGACTTGCCCAGGGCCGCGAACACAGCCTCATCATTTGGAAGCCTTCGTCGGCCGATTGGGGCTGGGGGGACGGCCGCGTCCATCAAGTCCGAGCTGGAGAGGCTTGTCCCGGCGAACTTTTTAGAGGTTCAATCGCTGGACCGGCTGCGCCGTCTGCCCCGCCGGCTCGAAGCCCTTCGTATCCGCGCCGAGCGGGCTAGGTATGATCCTGAAAAGGACCGGAAAAAAGAGGACCAGGTTGAACCCTATGATCTGGCGCTGGCCCGGCTGAGAAAAGGATTCAGCAAGGATACCTCGCCCGAAAAGAAAGCCGCCGTCGATGAGCTTCAGGAAATGATCGAAGAGTTCCGAATCTCTCTCTTTGCCCCTGAGGTCAAAACCGCCTTCCCCGTCTCCCCCAAGCGGCTAGCGATCAAGATAAAGGAGATTGAGGCGATGGAATGACTCCGTCATTCTCGCCGACCGCGTCGTGACCTAAGCGCCCGATCGTAGTCCTCCAGCGTATCGATGTCATAGATGACCCACGGGGATTCGGTCCTCATTTCGAAGACATCTTCGGGGTGATCGCGCAAGAGCTGCCTGAGACCGATTTCCGGATCCAGGCCCCCGATCTCGTCCTTGTATTTAATATCGATAAGGACCGGGTGGCCGCGGCGGCCTAGGTGAACCGGAAGGACGATCCCCCTTCCCGTTGTTTCGTAAGCACGGACGAGCCTGTTGATCGTCGCCGGGCGAGGGGGCGGCTGATCGCCGAGAAAAAAAATGACCGCCCGGGCGTCACGAGAGACGGCCTCAAGTCCCCTTTGGATAGACGACAGCATGCCCAGCCCAAAATCCGGATTGAACACCCGGCCGACGGGATATTCAGCGATGACCGTTTCGATCTCGTCACGAGCCGCGCCAAGGACAACAAGGATTCCGTCCGCGAGGGACCGGGAGATGCCGTCGATCGTCGCCTCGATGAGCGTCCGCCTCCCCCATGGCAGGAGAGGTTTCGGTCTCCCCATCCGTTCGGATTTTCCCGCCGCCAGGATAATGGCCTGGATCACTTTAGCAGGCCTTTATTTCTCAGGTTTCTCCACCGCTCACGAACGAGTTCGGCGGCGATGCTTACGGCGATTTCCTGGACCGTCTTCGAGCCGATCGGAAGGCCGACGGGGGCGTGAACGCGATCGAACTCGAGGGCCGTCGCCCATCGCTTGGCCAGGAACACCTCGCGCATGAGAGCGATCTTCGTCCGGCTTCCGACCAGACCAATGTAGCCCGCGTTCGAACGGATGCAGGCCCGCAGGGCTTGGGCATCGTGCTCGTGACCACGGGTGGCGATTACGATATAGACGTTCTGGGTGAAAGGAAAATTTCCGAGCGCCTCGGCAAAGTCCGCCCGGATGATACGATCGGCGTCCGGAATATTCTTTCGGTTGGCGAACTCGCTCCGGTCATCGATCGCCGTGACCTCGAAATCCAAGAGGCTGCCGAGATGGGCTACGGCGCGCCCGATATGTCCGGCGCCCGCAATGACCAGCTGCGACGGAGAAAAGACCGGTTCTATAAACAAAAAGTCCTCCCCACCGCGGAACTTTGCCAGCCGGGGCAGGCCGTCGGAAAATGAATCGACGATCTCGTTTTCAAGGGGCGAACGAGCCCCCGCCGCAATCCAGTCCCGCTTCAGGGTGATTCGGCCTCCGGAATCGACGATCGCCATCGTCGCCAGGACACCCGCCTTCCCCACTTCGAGAGAGCGTGCCAACTTGGCGAAGACGTCCCTATGCTTTTCCGGACTGGGGTCGATAAGGACTCTCATTTGGCCGCCGCACATTCCGCTCTCCCCCGCAGTCTTTCCTTTCAAGCTGTATTCGGCAACGAGGGGTGCGAACTTCTGGAGCGCGGAGGCCGCTTTTCTCCCGACGTCGGCTTCCACCGCCCCGCCTCCCACCGTCCCATCCAAGAGCTTTTTTGACGTAAACAGCGCGGAGGCTCCGGCTACCTGGGGAGCGGAACCCTTCGCTTCCAGCACGACAGCCAAGGCGAAACGCTTTTTCTTTTTAAGAAGCTCAGAGATCCTCGCATAAATATGCGGCATTCCCATATTCCTTGCCTATTTATTTGGTTCTTCTTCAATAATATTAATACAAACGACCTAAATAGTCTGCACCCAACCCCGGGGAACTCATCCCGTTGCGTCTCTCGCGGCGACACGCACGGTCTCAGAGCCCCCACTCCAGAGGTTCTTAGCCCTTCGCTGTAATGAAAGTTGGGGGCATTGAAGATTATTGTATTGCGTTCGTAATAATTAGGTAACATAAGGCCGCATGAATGAAAAGGAAACACAAAAAAAACGAAAAAGTGACCGGTTCTTTGTTATAATAAACAAAGAGGAAGAGGGTTGCTTGCATCACGGATCTTTTCAAAACAAGAGCCCAATGTTGAACTCTGGAAAAAGGGGATCAACCATGAAACAAACGATCCGATTCACGTTGAACGGCAAATCCGTTAACTTGGTCGGGAACGGGGACCGGATGCTCCTTTGGATCCTCAGGACGGACCTCGGTCTGACCGGGACGAAATACGGATGCGGGGAGGGCTTCTGCGGCGCCTGCACGGTCATCGTCGACGGCGAGCCGGTTCGCTCTTGTCAGTTCCCGCTCAAGGACGTCGAGGGGAAAAAGGTCCTGACGATCGAAGGGCTGGCGAAGGGCGAACGGCTCGATCGACTGCAGGGGTCCTTCATCAAACATGACGCCATCCAATGCGGCTACTGCACTCCGGGCCTGGTCCTCGCAGCCCACGCCTTGCTTCTCAAGAATCCGAGGCCGGAAGAAAGCGACGTCCGGGACGCCCTCGAAGGAAACCTCTGTCGCTGCGGGGCCCACGACCGCATCGTTAAAGCGGTCCTGGACGCGGCCGGGACTATGGAAGGAGCCCGCCATGAAAACAGATGAGCTCGATGAATTCGTAAAAGATTTCTCCCTCGGCCGCCGGGACTTCATGAAGCTTGTGGGCGGGGGGGTCGTCATCGCCGTTTCCCTCGGCGAGGCCTCCGCCCTCCAGGAAAGCGGACGGCGCAGGAGCATCAGCTATCCGGAGGACTTCAACGCCTATCTCAGGATCGGAGAGGACGGCCGCGTCACCTGCTACACCGGCAAAATCGAGATGGGCCAGGGTCCGATCACCTCCCTGCCCCAGATGCTGGCCGACGAGCTGGATGTCTCGATCGATTCGGTAGATATGGTTATGGGCGACACGGACCTCTGTCCTTACGACATGGGCACGTTCGGGTCCATGACGACCCGCTATTTTGGTCCTGCCCTGCGGGCGGCGGCGGCGGAGGCTAGGGGTGTCCTGCTCGAACTGGCGGCGGAGAAGCTCAAGTCGCCGGTCAACCGGTTGGCCGTCAAGGACGGGGTCGTCATTGAAAAGGGCCGCCCCATAAACAAAACGACCTATGCCGAGCTCGCGGCAGGGAAAAAGATCGAGAGACACCTCGTTCCCAAGCCGTCTCCCAAGCCGGTTGAGGAATGGAAGGTCATGGGTAAACCGTTCCTCCGCCGTGACGCGCGCGACAAGGTCACCGGAAAGGCCGTCTTCGCGGGCGACATCCGCCTGCCGGAGATGCTACATGCCAAGGTCCTCAGGCCTCCCGCCCACGGAGCCACGCTGAAAAAGCTCGACACGTCTGAAGCCGAAAAGCTGGCTGGTGTTACGGTCGTCCAGGATGGCGACCTCGTCGCCGTCCTTCACGAATATCCGGATACAGCGGAGGAGGCCCTTTCCCTGCTCAAGGTCGAATATGATATCCCGGAAACGAAGCTCGATGACAAGACGATTTTCGAACACCTGCTCTCCGTCGCTCCTGAAGCAAAAGTCGTCGCCCAAGGAGGCGATCTCAAGCAAGGGGAGTCGCTTGCGGCGACGATCTTTAATGAGACCTATCTCAACGGCTACGTCGCTCACGCCGCCATCGAAACCCACACCGCCACGGCCAAGGTTGATGGAGAGAAGGCCACGGTCTGGCCCTCGACCCAGACGCCTTTCCGGGCCAAGGATGAGATTGCCCAGGCGCTGGGCCTGCCG
Organism: uncultured Eubacteriales bacterium; assembly: GCA_964544265.1. GTDB lineage: Bacteria > Acidobacteriota > Aminicenantia > Aminicenantales > Saccharicenantaceae > JALHVH01. The sequence goes on along the minus strand of CAZJBD010000001.1, from coordinate 42,543 downwards.
CCCGAGCGCGTCCGGGTCATCACTCCCTTCGTCGGGGGAGGGTTCGGCGGCAAGACCATGAACAGGCAGGCCGTCCAGGCTGCCCGGCTGGCCAAATTCACCGGGAAACCCGTCCAAGTCGCCTGGAGCCGGGCCGACGAGTTCTTCAACGACACCTTCCGTCCGGCGGCTATCGTGAAGATAAGGTCCGGGACCGATGCCTCGGGCAAGATCGTCTTCTGGGACTACGATGTCTATTTCGCCGGGGACAGAAGCTCGCCCCAGTTTTACGACATCCCTCATCACCGGACAGCCTCGCGCGGCGAGTGGGGAGGAGGAGGAGGCGCCCACCCGTTTTCCGTCGGGGCCTGGCGCGCGCCCGGCTCCAACACCAACGTGTTTGCCCGCGAGTCGCAGATCGACATCATGGCCGTGAAGGCAGGCATGGATCCACTCGAGTTCCGGATAAAGAACCTGGCCGATCCTCGGATGAAGAAGGTCCTTGGGGTTGCCGCAGAGGCTTTCGGCTGGAAACCAGCCAAATCGCCGAGCGGAAGGGGGTGGGCCATCGTCTGTTCAGATTATTTAGGAACATACGTCGCGACCGCCGCCGAGGTCGAGGTCGACAAGACGAAGGGTGAGATCAAGGTCAAGCGCGTCGTATGCGCCCAGGACATGGGCCAGATCATCAACCCCGAGGGGGCAAAAATCCAGATCGAAGGCTGCATTATGATGGGCCTCGGCTACGCCCTGACCGAAGAGGTCCATTTCAAAGGGCGCTCGGTCCTGGATCTCAATTTCGACACCTACGAGATCCCGCGGTTCTCCTGGCTACCGAAGATCGAAGCCTTGCTTATCGAGAACAACGAACTCCCGCCGTCGGGATGCGGCGAACCGGCCATCATCAACATGGGCGCCGTTCTGGCTAACGCCGTATTTGACGCGACAGGGGCCAGATTGTTCCAGTTGCCCATGACCCCGGAGCGCGTGAAAGCCGCCCTGGCCGGGACAGCGGCCGGATGAATCGAGCGAAGGAGCAAAAGATGGAAGAAACGAAGGGCCGAAGGAACTTCGGCATCGTCATCTTGTTAGGGGCCGTCTGGGGACTCTCGGAATGCCTCCTGGGGGCCACCCTCCACGCCTGCGCGTCGTCGATATCGGGCTCGGTGATGACCGGAATAGCTTTCTTCTTTATCGCCGCGGCCTGGGCCGCAGACAGGAAAGCCTTGAGCGCCGGACTTATCGTCGCCATGGCAGTTTTGTTCAAAATGTTCGACGCCGTTCTTCTGTCGCTTCCGCTCAAGGACGGAGCCATCGCCAATCCGGTCTTCGCGTTCATCCTCGAGGGATCGGCTTTCGTCGTTGTTGCAGTCATCCTCAAAGAGGCATGGAAACGCCGGGCGGCCGGACGGACCGTTTGGGGAGGAGCTGCGGCGCTCATCGCAGCTGCGACGTTTCCTCTGGTCAGATTCGCGACCGGCACGGCCGCCTGCCTGGTCCCAGGGACCACGACCCCTCTGGCATGGTATTACGCGATCCCGGCCATCGGCATTTCGCTCCTCAGCGTCCCGCTGGGACTCCGTGCCGGAGAGAGGATGCGGGAAAGCGTAAAATGGGCTAAGCTGCCGGCCCCGGCAATCGCGGTTACCCTTTCCTTGGTCCTTATGCTTATCTTCCGCCGGCTCTGAGCCAGCGGCTTGAAGCCTCCCTCTCTCCTTTTTATCTCCTGGAAGTTTTGACAAGATTTGTCGTCTAAACTATGATGTTGAGTTATATTTTGTCCTCAAATGAGTGCCCGCGATGAGAAAAAAAGAGAATCTGCTGAAAAAGACGGCCAGCGGGAAGATTGTCGCAGTCCTAGTCCTCCTGCTTTTCCCTATTACGGGGCGAGCCCAGGAGGGTCTGACCTTGGAAGCGGCCATCGAGCGGGCTTTGGCCCGGAACGAGCGGGCTCTTGCCGCAGACGAGCAAATGAATGAGGCCGCAGCCCGGGTTGTTCGAGCCCGGTCATATTTCCTGCCAACGCTGAACGCCACAGGGACTTACACCCGTCGCCCCTTCGAGGTTTCGAGGACGGTTGGCGACACCAGAATCGTCATCCAGAAATTCGATGCCCTGGCCGGAGTCGCGCAGCTTAACCTGACTATCTTCGACTCACGCAGCCTCCCGGCCCTCTTGCAGGCTAATTCAGAAAGGAATGCCCAACGCTATGCCTCGGCCGAGAGCAAGCGCCAACTGGCTTTCGAGGTAGGCAATGCCTTCCTTATGACGCTGAGCACGGGCCAGGTCCTGGAGGCATCCCGGCACCGCTATGATTACGCCAAGCAAGCCCTGGATGCCGCCAAGGCTCGTTACGCGGCCGGCCTGGTTTCCATCAATGACGTCACTCGGGCCGAGCTGGAATTCGCCACGGCGGAGATGGGCGTTACTCAAGTCCAAGGACAGGTCGAAACGACCTATCTCCAACTGGGCTATCTCTTAGATGACATTATCGCCTCTTCGACCAAGCTCAAGGTCCCGGAGTTTCTGCTCCAGGCCGCGGCTGAAGCCGACCAGGTAGCCGTTGAGGCGTTGGTCACCCAGGCCCAGGACAGGCGTCTTGATCTAGGGGCCTTGAGATACCATGCCAAAGCCCAGCACGCCCTGACGATCGAGCCCACTCTTAAGTGGCTGCCCACCTTGAGTTTTAGCGGTCAGTACAGATATACAAACGAAGCCGGGCTGACCGGACGGGCGACCAACTGGAACCTGGGCTTGAATCTTACCTGGGCTGTTTTTGACGGCTTCAGCCGGAGCGCCGACTATCGGGAGCGCAAGGCCCAGGCTATTCTAGCCGACCTCGATGTTAGGACGACCATGAGGCGCGTGGAGCTTGATGTCCGCGATTCGCAAGTCTCCTTGGCGAACCAGAGGGCCGCCCTAAAGCAGGCCGCGATCGCCCACGAAGTCGCCAAGAGGAACGCCGCCGAAACCGCCGAGCTTTACCGGCAGGGGCTAAGCACCGCGCTTCAGGTCGCGGACGCCAACGTCCGCCTGTTTGAAGCCGAGGTCGCGCTTGTCCGGGAGCGCTACGGCCTGGGGATTTCCTATCTCAATCTTGAAGCCGCACTCGGGCTGGACCCGTTCGGCAAGGAGCCTAAGCTGTGAAGAAGAAATTTGTTCTCATACTGGCCTGCCTGTCGTTCCTCCTGGTCCTGATTTCGGCCCGCTGCAAGAAAGGCGGCGGAGCGTCGCAGGAGCCCAGAAGAAAGCAGACCTCGCTTTTCGACCGCTCCAAGATCACCTTTCCGGTCGAGACCCAGACTGTCGAACTCAAGTCCCTGACCTATAGCGTTAATGCGGTGGGCTCGGTAGACGCTTTCGAAAAAGTCCAGGTCACGGCCCGGGTATCGGGTGTCGTGGACCGCGTCCTCTTCTCAGAAGGCAGCTACGCCAAAGTCGACCAGGTCCTCGTCGAGATCGAACCCGAACGCTATAAGCTGGCGGTCGAAGCAGCCCAAGCCGCTTACGAGAAAGCCGTGGCCTCCCAGGCTGACGCCGAAGCCGGCCTCAAGAGGCGAGAGACCGTCATCAACCAGAATCCCGGTCTGATCCCCGGAGAAGAACTCGAGACCTGGCGGACCCGCGTCCTCCTGGCAAAGTCGGACGTCGCTCAGACGAAGGCCGCCCTCAACCAAGCCACCCTCAACCTGCATGATGCCTATGTCCGGGCGCCTTATTCGGGGATCCTCCAGACCCGGACGGTCCAGACCGGTATGTACGTTGAGACGGGAACGGTCCTGGCAACCCTCGTCCGGCGCGACCCCTTGCTCCTCCGCTTTAAGGTCCCCGAGCGGGACGCCGCTCAGTTCCGCATCGGCATGCCGGCCAACTTCAAGATCCGGAACGACGAACGGGTGTTCAGCTCGAAGATCGTCCATATCGCCGAGTCGGCAGACGAAGGCACCCGGCTCGTTCCCGTGACCGCGGAGGTCAAAGATTCCTATGACGATGCCCTGCGGCCCGGCTCCTTCGCCGAGATTACGGTTCCGGTGAGCAGCGAGAAAATGTCCCCGGTCATCCCTCAGACCGCTATCCGAGCCAGCGACAAAGGGTTTATTGCCTACGTCGTCCAAAACGACGCGGCCGTGGAGCGCATCCTGGCCCTCGGCATGAGGACGGCAGACGGCCAGGTCGAGGTCCTTTCCGGCCTCAAGCCCGGAGAGGCCCTGGTTATCCGCGGAGCCGAAGCCCTGCGTGACGGGGCTCCCGTCCGCATCTCAACGGCCCCTGAGAAGGTCCAAGCCCAACCGGTCCGAAACTAAGGTTGAATTGAGAGGACCCCGCTTATGAACCTCACGGAAGTTTGTGTTAGAAAGCCCGTCCTGGCCTGGATGCTCATGGCAGCTACGATCGTCTTCGGCGCCGTCGCGGCCTCCCGAATCGGCATCAGCCAGTTCCCGGACGTCGATTTCCCGACGATCTCGGTGTCGGTCGTCTGGGAGGGAGCAGCTCCCGAAGTCGTCGAGAACGATATCGTCGAGCCCTTGGAAGAAGCCCTGGTGCAGACCGAAGGGCTCCGGACGATCACCTCGAGCTCCCGCATGGGCTCGGCGTACATCTCGATCGAGCTCGATCTCTCACGCAACGTAGACCTCGCCTTGCAGGACGTCCAGACCAAGGTCTCACAGGCGGCCCGCCGGCTGCCCCGCGACATCGACCCTCCCGTGATCTCCAAAAGCAATCCCGAGGACCAACCTATTATGATGGTCTCCATGGGCGGCCCCTTCCCGCCGCGCGTCCTCAGCGATTATGTCCAGTACGGGCTCAAGGAAAAACTCCAGACGATCCCAGGGGTTGGTGAGATCACAATGATGGGGGTCATGACCCGCAATATTCGGGTCTGGCTCGACGCCGCCCAGCTTGACGAGAAGGGGCTGACCGTCTCCGATGTCATCCTGGCCCTCCAAAGAGAACATGTGGAGCTTCCCGCCGGCCGGCTGGAAACGCCGGGGCGCGAAGTCAACGTCCGGGTCCTCGGCGAGGCCGTCGATCTGGAGACTCTACGCCACATCGTCGTTCGAGAGACCGGCGGCAGTCCCATCTATCTCAGCGACGTCTCCCTGGTCGAGGACGGCTTCGAGGACATCCGGAGGATGGCCCGGATCAACGGCGTGCCCGCCCAGGGCATCGGCATCAAGAAGCAGCGCGGGGCCAACGCGGTGGCCGTGGCCAAAGCAGCCAAGAAGGCCATGACCGGGTACGGAAAAACCCTGCCCGAGGGCATGACGATCAACATCGTCTTCGATTCGACGACCTTCATCGAGGACTCGGTCAAGGAGATCAAGCTCGAGCTGTTTCTGTCGGTCATCCTGACCGCCCTCGTCTGCTGGATGTTCCTGGGTTCGTTCTCGAGCACCCTAAACGTCATCCTGGCCATCCCGATGTCGCTCATGGGAACGATCGCCATCATCTACTTTCTCGGCTTCACTTTCAATACATTTACGCTCCTCGGTCTGGCTCTAGCAGTGGGGATCGTCGTCGACGACGCCATCATGGTCATGGAGAACATCTTCCGCCACAGGGAGGGCGGGAAGGCCCTCGTCCCAGCCGCCCTGGAGGGAACGCATGAAATCGCCTTCGCGGCCCTAGCAGCCACCCTGGCCGTCGTCGCCATTTTTGTTCCGGTTGTCTTCATCAAGGGGATCATCGGCCGGTTCTTCCTTCAGTTCGGCATCACGCTTTGCCTGGCCGTGCTTCTATCCTACGTCGAAGCGGTGACTTTGGCGCCGGCCAGGTGTTCCCAATTCCTGAAGACCTCGCGCGAAGGCCGGAGCCGTATGGGACTCCTGATGGACAACAGCTTCCGCAAGCTGGAGGGCATATATTCCAAGGTCCTGCATAGCAGCCTTCGCAAGCCCGGCCTCATCCTCATTCTGGCCGTCCTCCTCTTCGCCGTGTCGCTTGTCGTCTTGTCGATCCTGCCCGCCGAATTCGTCCCGTCCCAGGACCTAAGCCGCCTCTCGATCCGCATACAAACCGCCGTCGGCTCCGACCTGACAGAAACGGATAAACTCATCAAGAAGGCGGAAGACATCGTGGCCGCGCGGCCAGAGGTCACCCAGCTTTACGGCTTCATCGGCGGTTTCGGGGGGAGCGTCAATCAGGGCAACCTGTTCGTGACCATCGTCCCGCCCAAAGACCGCAAGCTCAATCAAGCCCAGCTCTCCGGCATCCTGCGCCGGGAACTGAACGCCATCCCGGGCCTGCGCGCCGTCCTCCAGGACCTTTCCCAGCAGGGATTAACCGCCCAGCGAGGCTTTCCCGTCGAGTTCTCTGTCCGCGGCTCCAACTGGGACCAGCTCGTCACCGAAAGTCAGACGATCATGAGCCGGCTCCAGGCCAGCGGCCTGGTTGTCGATATGGACACGGATTACCAGCTCGGCATGCCCGAGCTTCGTATCGAGCCCGATCGGGCCATGGCGGCAGACATCGGCGTATCCATCGACGACCTCGCCACGACCCTCAACGCCCTGGTCGGGGGAGTCCGCGTCGGCAAATACAGCACCGGCGGCCGCCGGATCGACGTCCGGCTCAAGCTCATGGCCTCCCAGAGGTCCAGGCCTGAGGATATCGCCAGGCTTCAAGTAAGGACCCGCCAGGGTGAGCTCGTGCCCCTTTCCTCGCTCGTGACCTCGAAAGAGCGGCCCGCCCTCCAGGCCATTACCCGCAGGGACAGGGAAAGGGCCATCACGATCTACGCCAATGTGGCGCCCGGCCACGCCCAGAACGAGGCGATCAAATACGTTGAAAGCCTGGGCAAGGACATGCCGGTCGGCTACCGGGTTGTCCTGAGCGGGGCCAGCGTCGCATTCCGGGAATCGATGAGCAGCCTCGTATTCGCCATGTTCCTGGGCATCGCCATCGCCTACATGATTCTGGCCTCCCAGTTCAATTCCTACAAAGATCCGATCACGATCATCACCATTCTGCCCTTGTCCATCGCCGGCGCGGCTTTCGCCCTTTTGATTACCAGGCAGAGCCTGAACATTTTCAGCATGATCGGGCTGCTGCTCCTGATGGGGATCGTCAAGAAGAACTCCATCATCCTGGTCGATTACGCGAATGCCTTCAAGGCCAAGGGATTTAGCCCTCGGGAATCCATGGAGAAAGCCGGGCCCATCCGGCTGAGGCCCATCCTCATGACTGCCGTCGCCACTCTTATGGCAGCTATCCCGCCCGCCCTAGGACTCGGGTCGGGATCGGAAATCCGGACACCCATGGCCATCGCGGTCATCGGCGGTTTGGTCCTGTCCACGGCCTTGAGCCTGGTCGTCGTTCCGGCGTTCTACGTCATCGCCGAGAAGGTGCGCGTCAAGCGCAAGAACAAGGCTGGCTCAGATCAAGAATCCAAGTAGCCCTCACGATTTCGGGATTGTCTTCAAAAAGCTTCGTCCGGAAAGGACTATAAATAGGCCCGGGTTATCCCCGGGCATCATCGTTCGTAGGAATCGATGATCGACTGATAGACCATGACCTTGAACTTGTCGTGGAGATCGATCGCCCCGGCCGGCAGGAGCTGGGTCATGAAGACGGCCACGAGTTTCTCAACGGGATCAACCCAGTAGGTCGTATAGTAGGCGCCGCCCCAGCCGAACGCTCCGACGGACCCCGGCAGGCCCGTTCGTCCGAGTTTTTCGGTCACCCAGAATCCCAGTCCGAATCCCTGCGCGCTGCCCGAGTAAAGGCTCCCGACGTGGTTTGCGGTCATGAGCTCGACCGACTTCGGGCTGAGGATACGGGCGCCCTCGAGTTCGCCGCCGTTGAGGAGCATCTGGAGAAAACGGGCGTAATTATCCGCGGTCGCGAGAAGTCCGGCGCCGCCGGCATAACACTTCTTCGGTCCCTTGACATAGGGATTATCGGAGGAAGGTTCGATAAGCTTGAGCTTTCCGTTTTCATCGGCCCCGTAGACCGGCGTGAAACGCCCGATCTTGCTTTCCGGCAGGAAAAAATGCGTATCGGTCATGCCCAACGGACCGCTGATCCTTTTTTCGATATATTCGGCCAGGCTCATCCCGGATACGCGTTCGATGAGGTAGCCGAGAATGTCCGTGTTGTAACCGTAAACGAACCGTTCTCCCGGCTGGGCATCGAACGGCAGGGCGGCAAGCTTTTTGATGTAGTCGCCGATGCTGATATCCTTGGCCGAAAGATTCCAGCCGTAGACGCCGGCCTTGATATAATCCTCCCGGGCAGGGCCGTCGCCGTAGGAGATGCCCGCCGTGTGGGTCAGAAGGTCTCGGATCGTGATAGGCCGTTTCGCAGGGACCGTCGCATAACCGGCCGCGCCCTTTTCCTGGGCAGGCACGGCGATCCGTGTCTCCGTGAGTTCTGGAATATACCTCGCGACGGGATCGTCCAAGAGGAACTTCCCCTCTTCAAAGAGCGTCATGACGGCCGCGCTGGTCACGGCCTTGGATTGGGACGCGATACGGAAGATCGCATCGAGAGGCATCGGCGTCCGCTTCTCAGGATTCAGCAGGCCAAACGCCTCGTGGTAGGCAACCTTTCCGTTCCGCATAAGGAGCACGACCACGCCTTTTGTCCTATCATGATCCACATATTCCTGCATAACCCGCCCGAGCCGCCCCAGGCGTTCGGCGGACAAACCGACCTCTGCGGGCTTGGCCTTGGGCAGGACCGCGGCCTGAAGAAGAGAAGCCAAAGCCAGGAAGCAAATGGCAGCCGCAAGAAAAGGCCTGCTGAAGAACCTGAATTTCTGGGTATTATTCATTTCAGTTCATCCGAGTTTGTTTATTTTCAGGAACGACGGACCTCCGCCGTGTTAGGCTTGTCCGCGTTCAGGGATGACATTATACGTCAGTTCCCTCCGTCCGTGAAGTCCACGGCGTAATAAATCAGCGCCGCTCTTAGTCCAACTTGATATTGACCCTTAAAGCCAAATCTCTGACGACGGCCTTAAGAATCCTTGCTTTTGATTTCATATCAGAAATGTCGACTTTTTCACACAAAAGTTTTTCTTTTGCTTCTTTTATCGCTTCGTTCATCAAGTTCAGCGGCATTCTCGCGCAGACTTTACAATAAAAGGTCATTGATCGACCTTCATTGTAATTCTGTAGCCATTTCTCCAGCATGGCCTGTCTTTCTATTTGTTCTCTTAACCAACTTTCTAAACCGACGTCTTTAATTTGACGCAAATTATCAGCAGCCGGAATCCACTCCACGACTTTTCTTCTCTGGAAGATCGGGCAAATGAATATTTCCCCGCATTCGGCACAAGTCTCAAATCCGTGTTTCTGGACACAGCAACTCCAAATACTGCACCATGAGTGTTGTTCTCCCAATTGACAACCCATGCATCTGCTGGGTGCTTTTGACTGATACTTGTTGCATAATCCGCAATAGAGTCCGCAGCACCCGGCAAGATTCCTTGCTTCACTGGTTTTCATTTTTTCACCCTTTACTTATTCCCGGTCTTTGCCCAACGGCCAAGCTCGCCAGTATGGATGGAGCTCAGTTCGCATTCAAAGTCCTTGAATCATGATTTTGTACTTTGATTCCGTGAAGCCTGATTTGAGATATGCTTTTACAGCCCGGTTATTGTCTTTGTTCACGTACAGCCTGAGGTCCAGGCCTCCTTGTCTACGAGCTTCGGCTTTAACGGCATCAAGAAGCTTTGACAGATAGCCTTTCCCCCGATATTCGGGCGAGATATACATGCTCTGAATCCACCAATAAAAGCCGGCATTCCAGTTGCTCCATTCTCTGAGAGCGGACACATTCCCTACCGGTTCATCGTTTTTATCAACCAAAACCCAGTATAAAGCTATAGTTTCGTCATAAAGAGCGGTCTCGATGCCCTTTCTTAAAGTCGCCGGCACCTTTTTGAGTCCCTCAGCCTCCCTAGCCTCTTCTAGTGCAAAAGAGATGAGTTTTTCAAGATCACCTAGCCGAGCACGTCTGACCTTCAAATCCATCGGCGTCTCCTTTGTTCTTTACCTCCATGTTTTGCTGGCATTTGCCCGCTGAGGTCTACGCCGCGAATGCTTTAATTATTCTGATACCGGCATCTAGAACCTTGTCGTTTTTATCATAATCCGGATCAAAAGCAGTCAGGGCACTTGCGCAAACCTCAAATCTCTCTTTGACCATTCTTATAGCTTCCTCAACAACTTCTTCCGAAAGACCGCCCGGCACTGCCAAATGATTTGGCAATGCCTCGCCGGTATCAAGAACGTCAATATCCACATGGAGATAAAGTTCTTTTACCCTATTCCTTAGTTTGTCGAGTGCTTTATCAATAGCTTTACGGAACTTACCTTCGTCTTTATATGGCGTTACAACCTCAATCTCCGATCTTTGGAGCAATTTCTTCTCTTCTGGGTCCAAATCGCGCACACCTATATGAAGGATATTAGCTTCTGGGATAGGGTCAAAACCAGGGATTGTTCTCAGAAACGACCGCCAACAGTGACCTGCCGCCATGGCAAGCCCCATCCCGTCAAGACACCCACTGAGGGTGGTTTCTGGGGTATTGAAATCTCCATGAGCATCGAACCAGATGATGCCTAACCGGCTTTGACCAATTCCCCCCATGGCGCCAAGGCAACTATTACAATTTCCGGCCAGCACAATGGGAAACATCTTGTTCCTGACGGCTGAATTGACCCGCTCGGCCAACCTCCGATTCAATTCCAACATCGTCCCAATCTCGGTCGGTAAAGCAGCATTTGATTCGATGCGATATGAGCTAACTTGATGACCACAATCTCTGAGGACTTGATCAATCCCACGTTCGAGGAAATGCTCGGGCCCGCGCCCCATTCGAACGCTCTTATGACCTGAGTCATAAGGAACCTGAATGATCTGAATATTCAATTGTCGATCCTTCCCTTATTTTAGCAATAATGCATCTGTTGTTGCCTGTCAATGTTTTCGTCAAATACAAAATAGCGGGGGAAAAGCTGCTAATTGACCGAAAAACTCTGAGATTTCCTATCAGAGACTGAACGTATAGGAATATTTGATCATCACAGCCCGGCCCGACGAAAGAGGGAGAGCGGGGACCTGACGGCTTCGGCTTGTGTTCAGGGTCTCATTATAGACAAGATAAAGGTCGATTCCCTCCCTCGGATTATAGCGCAAGCGGATATTTCCAATAAGGGCGTCGGACGCGCTATTATATTGAATGAAGGCGCTGGCGGAAAACTCCGTGCTCAGCATATAAAGGGCCCGGAGCCTGGCAATATGAGCGACGAATGCCTGGCCGCGGCTGGGAAAAGTCACCCGGTCGAATTCATAAAACCCTTCGAGCTCAAGGTCGGAAAGAGCAGACCATTTTGGATTCAGTATGAGGGAAAACCGGCGGCCGTCGTAAAACGAGCCGACGTCGAGGCCCATCGCCGCAGCCAGAGCTCTTCTGGATGGTGTGAAAAATTGCATTTTAAGCCCAGCAAACCGGTACTCCCCCGCAGGAACCTCAGCCCTATCCGAAAGGAAAAATGTCTGGGGAACACTCTCGTAGCTAAAGCTGGGATTGATGGACCATTCGTACCCGCTTTTGGCGCTAAAGTGCCAGATCGGTCCCATGTTAAAGGTTTCGACGACATGATCTCCGTTCCGGATAAACAGATATACAGGAAACTCAAGGATTTGACTAAAGACCGGAGATTTCTCCCCTGGATACCATCCATACCAAAGGTTGGTCACCAGACGAGAATAATTCTCCCTCAACTGAAAACCCAATCCCGGCTCGTAATCGGCTCCGCAGCCGGAAAAGCTCAAGCCATAGCCCAAACCTTTGTACGAGCGCCGCAGCCAATTCAGATAGTAACGGGACGAAGCGGAAGATAAGAAATCGTTCTCTTTTCCCGACGCAAATGTCTGGGCCACCTTTACGGTCAGGTAATTATCGCCGATAACGCGAATAACCCCGTCCAAACCTAAAGCATAATTATAGGCCCCGCCGGCGCCGATCCGGCTTGTCATCATTCCCCCGATATAAGAATTGGGATTGAAGAGCTGTCGGCGCAGCCGCAACACGGCCATGTTTTCCGAGGATAAATTCTCGCTGGATGAAGTCTGCATATCAAGAAAACCCAGGTCCCAGGGTCCCACCCTTCCTACAAGCCGAGCGCCTCCCAGAATCCCCACCCGCCGGGTCTCTTGAATGCCGATCCGCCGGCTGTAGAATAGCCGGTTGCTGTCGGTCACCTCGAACTCAAAATCAAAGATGCTGGAACGTTCTTGGAAGAACAGCCGTTTCTCGGGGAAAAAAAGGGAAAAGCGGGTCAGGTTGACCTGCTCGTCATCGGCCTCCACCTGGGCGAAATCGGGGTTCAGGGTCAGGTCAAGCGTCAGGTTGCTTGAGGGTCCGTATTTAAGATCCAGGCCGGCCTGCCGTTCTACGCTTTCGCTCTGACGATAGCCCGTTTTGGCTTCATTGAGTTCCGCGGCCCGGCCCAATCCTCCCAGAGCATAGGGGGTCATGTAGACGGGCCTCTTATTGACGATGCCTTCCAGGACGAATTCCTGGGCTTGAGAGGGCTTAAACTTGCTCCAGAAGCCCCAATCCGGAGGGATGGCCGGAAAAATGTCCCATTCGTTTTTCCGGGCGATTTGTCTCCAGACGATGATCCCCACAACAACCTGGTCCTCTTTGTTTTGGAAACGAAGGCTCGAAAAGGGGACGCGAAATTCGGCAAACCAGCCTTCACCGTTTCGGGCTGTAGCCACGTCCCAGAAGGTGTTCCAACTCGTATTGATAGGTTCCTCTCCCTGGGCATCACCAAACACGGCCGCATCCCAGCGCAGGCCTGATGGTGTCGTGAAAAAGGCCAAGGCATTCTCCTTGTCGTTGAAAGAATCGATAACGATCCCGAACCATTCGCAGCTGGGATTGCCCGAATCGCGCTGTTTGGAGTTGGAATAGATTTTTTCCGGCTCTCGATCATAAAGCCGGCCCGCCACGTAGAGATAGTCCTTGTCATAGGCTAAAAGAACCTCTGTACGTTCTGAAGGTTCGGCGCCGGCCCGGGGCTCGATCTGGACAAAAGGAAGGGATTCGATATTCTTCCAGGCCGGCTCGTTGCTCAGCCCGTCAAGAATGACAGGACCATTCGTCCGCGATATAACCATCGGGCCGCGTCGGCCGGGCTGGGCGGGGATAGTTCCCGGCAAAATAAAAAAAGCGAGAATGAGGAATACGAGATTACGCCAAGAATTCATCGGGCACATCCAGAAGGCGGACGACATCTCTCATCCGGCCGGGCACATCGAACCCCATCGTACAGGAAACGGCGCACCTTCGACAAGACCGGCAGACGATTTTATCCGGCGCCCGCTCCAACAGGGTGGCCTTTGCTTTTGCGGGCTGACGATAGCCATAAGCATACATAAAACTTCTCATCACGGTCGGAATCTCAAGGCCGAAGGGACACTGCTCCCGGCACGCGCCGCACTGGGCGCAGTAAAGACCGGAGAGTTTCATTTTCTCCCCGAATCTCAAATCCTCTTCTTCCTGTGCCGTTAGGCGCAGGTCTTTCATCACTCCGACATCCTGGGCGAGCTGGTCAAAGTTTTCCACCCCGGGGATGATCGTGTGGATATGTTCGCTCTGGAGAACCCATTTCAAGGCCGCCGGGACATTGACGGGAAACTTCCGCTCCCTATCCCAAAAAGCCCCGGCAACGGTCTTCATGGCGATGATGCCGAGCCCGGCCTGAGCCGCCGAGGCGATGGCCTTCCGGACCTCCTCCCGGTGCGGTTGGCGAAAATTGTGGGAGGTGAGAATGACATCGTAAATTTTTTCTTTGACCACGGCGGGAATCAGCTCGAGTTCCTTATGATGAAACGTGGCTCCTATATACCGCGCTTTCCCCTCTTCCTTAATCTCCTGCAGGACGTCTTTGATGAGGGCAAGACCCAGCAGATCCGGTCTTTCGACCCCATGCAGGAAGAGGATATCGAGATAATCCACGCCGAGACGCTTTAAGCTCACCTCCAATTTTTTGCGAAAGTCTTCCCTGAATTCATCAGCTCCGACGCCCGCGGGAGGCAATCCCGTCAGGTTGTCGCGCAGTCCCAGGATCTTAGTGGCAGCGATGTACGATTCCCGGGGCCTTCCTTTTAGAGCCTGCCCCAGCAGCATCTCGCTCGTGCCCGCACCGTAACGATAAGCCGTATCAAAATGCATGACTCCGGCATCCAGGGCTTTTTGTATGAGATCGATGCTGCTCGGAGCGCCCAGGCTGATGACGGGAACGCGGATGCCCGTCCGTCCCAGAGTGCGGAAAACAACGTCCCCTCTTTTCCCATCCTGCTGAACGTTATGGTCTGGAATCCGGCTCCTTATTTGAGGAAGCGAAAAAGCAAGCCCGGCGGCCCCGGCCAAGCTTTGTTTCATAAATTCTCTTCGGGTAGCCTGATTTTTTTTATCGTGCATCTTTCCTCCCGGCCGGTTTTTGAGCCGGCCCCGGCTTAATAAAGCGGATTGCCGTAAACCGTCCCTCTGATGGTAAAAAGCTCGAGAAAACCCAGTCTTTCTTTTTTCAAAAAATTCCCTGGCGGGCCGTAGACATCAGCGGGAGGCGTCTTTTCACTGATCTCCGTCACCTTGAAGGAAAAACCGACCCGGCTTCCTCCTTCAAACACCTCCTCCTCTGAGGCAAGAATAAATCCCTGGATCTTTTCGAGTTCCGAAAGATAGGCCGGCCGCGGGTTGAAAAAGGAGGCGACCCATTCATAGATCTTATCGGCCAGCGTCCAATCAAAAGGAACGTCTTGCGCGCTGATGACCCTTCTTCTCCGGTCATAAAACCGGTCATCTCTCCGGATCATCCATTCCGAAACGTCATAGACGGTGCATTTCCTGTCGAGAACGATCTCCTCCTTGCCGGCTTCAGATACTTTTCCATCGATCTCAAAATCTTTCAGACGTTCAGGGAGGGGCGGGTCGACATGGGCGGCAATGACCATGGGAAGAGGGATCTCGATAAAAGACCTGCCGGTTATGTTGACAACCAAGATCCGCCGCTTTTCTTGGTCTAAGATCAAGCGCCAGTCGCCGTATCCGCTGTAATCAAAACGCCATCCCGAGCTGCTAAAAGACGCCTTGTGGGGACCGAACCACCACTCGTTGACGACCTCCGAATCCGGTAAATTATGGCCGTAGCGGTACCCGCCCCCGATATGAAGAATGCCCTTGACATAAATATCCGCCTGGAGCCGGGAGAACAGGAACAGGGGGCAAAGAATCACCATGCCTATGGCCGAAGCTTTTCTCATCGAAACTCCTTTTTTCTGCCGCTCGGCGCAGAAAAGATCCGTCGACACGAGTAATTTAAGGTAAAAAAGGGCGGGGATCGACCTACCCCATAGGGCCGAACCGCTGGATGCTTGCGGCCTGCCGGTCCCGGATTCCGGGTCTAGCCCTGCAGCTTCCGGAATTGGGAGGGTGTCATGCCGGTATGCTTTTTGAAGGCCGCATTGAACACGGATTTGGAATTAAAGCCGGTTCCATAAACGACTTGGATGATTGTTCGCTTTCCGTTATTCGGATCAACGAGGAGCCTCTGACTCTCCTTGATGCGGTAGGCATTGATAAAATCGAAAAAATTCTGGCCGAAATGGGTGTTGAGAACCTGGGAAAGATGGTGGCCCGGAATCGAAGCTTTCCTGGCCAGCCCCCCCAGCGAAAGCAACGGATCAAGATACGGCTTCTCCGTCTCCATGAAACGCTCGAGCTTTTTGGCATATTCCTCTTTCTGCTCGTTAGAGAGCAACGCCTTTTCATATTTGCGCTGATGATTGACCTCCTCGGCGCCCGCAAACACCTCAGGTTGCTTCAATCCCTTGAAGAACATCAGGGCCAGGAAAACGATGAAGACGATCTGGGCCAAATAATAGAGGACGACGACCCTCATATCGCCCGTGGCGAGCCAAAGTCCCAACTCAATCATCTCCAGAGATCTGACGGCCACTAGCCCGGTAAGAACGAAATTGAGCCAGGAGAGGTTAATTCGCTCAATGGAGGAATACACATCCCTGAGATTTCTTCGGAATGATTTCAGAACCAGGAAGGACGCCACGGCATAGGCCAAGAATTGCAGGTAGGCGAGGAGATCATAGACCAACCCCTCGAGATTGCCGAATAAAGACCCATCCTGAAGCATCTGCCGCAGTGTCCCTGCGCTGTGGAGGTGATACCTCAGGAGGATCAAAACCACAAAAAAAGCAAAGGGAATGAAGTGGAAAAGATGGGTCTTTTGGAGTCTGAAGTCCTTTTTGGTCAGGGACAGGACATAGAAATAAAGAAGAGGAGCGGCCAAATAAGGAAAGGGAAAACCAATATACAAGATATGGGGGATATGGGCGAGAAGGTACCGCTTGAGGTCCAGGAAATGAGCAAAGACTCCGCTGAGCTCTATGAAAGCAAGGACGAACAAAAACACGGCCAGAATGATATTGGCCGGCCGCTTCCTGTGCTTCCGGGAAAGAAGATAGGACAGAAAGAAAAGACATTGGAAAATGATGAGGACATGAAAGAGGTTTTTAAAGTTATGGAGCAGGTTCATCCCACGTCTCCAGCTCCTGATTTCAAGATATCAAATCCTAGGCAGATCATGCAAGCTTCGTAACCCTCTCTTTGAAACTCGCTTCTTCCTGATGAGACAGAAAAGGCTGGATCGATCGACTTCGACGATATCGGCATCGACAGGAAATTTGGAAGTCAAGGCGAGAAATTGCTCCCGGGAAAACGTGGTGGCCCTGAAGCCATCCTTGCAGACGATCATCCCTCCGCCTGTTTTTTCTTCATCGATCTCGCCCAGGAGTCCCTCCGCAGCCTGAAGCCGAAACCATTCCAGGCGGCGTGGCCAAAATTTCTCCGAGTAGGTCGAAAAAAGGACGACGCCGTTTTCCCCCGCCACCCGGATGCTTTCGGAGACGAGCCGGAAAGGATCAACCTGGAAAGCGGAAATCCCGTTCTGGATGCAGACGACCGCGTCAAAGGACCCGTCCAAAAAACTCATCCCCGCGGCATCCATTTTCAGGAGAAGGCAATTCGGGACTCTGCGGAGAAAAGAAAGACCGAATTTTAGGCTGGAAAGGGACGTATCGATGCCGACGACAAAGGCCGCTTTTTGGGCCAGCCGAGGCACGGCCCGCCCGTATCCGCAGCCCAGGTCCAAGACGTTATCTCCGGGATGAATTCTGTCCAGGACGTACTCGATTTCGGCCTTGAGATACTGCCGGACTCTCGGAGGAGCGATGTCATAGCAGCGCTTGAGCCGCTCCGCCGCCAGATTGTCCGAATAATAGATATTAACCATATCCTATCCGCAAATGGCCTATTTCAGTTCCTCGATCCGATAAATGACCTTGGCCAGCGGGTCGGGGCATTGGAATTCGCGGCTGATTTCCAGGATATTGTTTTCGGGATCTGTCGGCACGCTCGCCGCTATGAGGGGCGCTAAAATGCTGCCCAGAGCAAAAAGGCAGATGCCCTGCCCGACGGGGATCTCGAGCCGGGCATTCTTGACATAGAAAACCGTACCCGCTTTCGACCGGCTGCAAGGGCCTTCGACACAGGTGATGGTCACCTTAAAATCTTTCAGTTTCACGGGATTCTCTCCTTGTTCGACCGGCTTCGAGCTGAATCGATCGTCCGTCCCTAGAGGCTGATTTTTTCAACCTTAATCCGGTTGAGATCGCTCGTTCCAACACCTTTTTTGGCGGCCAGGTCGATATGGTCCACGGGCCTCCTTCCCGAATAATATCCGGCTGACTCTTTTAAGGATGGGAGGCCTTTCTCAAGGCGCTTCGACTCAATGACCTGGAATCCCACCGCGTCCAGGGCAACGGGGTCGGTGCCCAACCAGAGGTTCTTGGGAGTGAAGAAAAAGCGAGTGCTGTCCGGGACCGGCCCGCCCTCATAGCAGCCCTCCAGCCCATCGATGAGGTGAAGAACGACCTTTTTTCGGACCGGGGATTGGGAGCAAAAATCGGCGATAAAAGGCCCAATATACGGAGGCTTGTGAAACCGGTTGTTATTATTGCATAAGCCGTAAGCGAGGTTTTTCAGGCACATGGTTACACCCGAATTGCTATGATCCTTGATGATGGCCATGTTGATGACCTTGTCGCAATCGCGGGTGAAAATGCTCGAATACAGGGAATCAATTCCGTCCTCCCGCTCATCCGGACTATCAAGATCCGACCTATAGACGACATCGGGATCGAACCTTCTGACAGAAGGATCTCGGCTCTCCGTTCCATAGCAGCGAACTCCCTTGTCTGAAACGTTCAACGTGAATTTGCAGGCAAGCATATGATGCTCCCAGCGGTCCCAGACGATGATATTGTTTTCCTTGATCCCGTAATCTTTGAGTTCCTCAACCATGGCCTGGATGAGTTCATGGTGGGTGAAAATGAGAGGCCGGCCCAGGGTGTTGATCTTGAGCCCAACCCTGTCGTTCAGGCTCAAGAATTGTGTCCAGGGCTGATCGCTCCCGGTCAGGGCTTTCATCCCCTGCCGAATCATCATTCTCACAGCGGTTTGATCGACCCGCCGGCCCTCAGCGACGGAGCCGGGATGGGTGACCTCAATGACCCGGCTTGGCGATTCCGTGTTAAACCTCGAGCCGAATCCGTTTTTCGCAGCGAGTCCCGCTCCTAAAACGGCGGATGTGCCCTTCAGCATGAATTCCCGTCTGTCCATGTTCTTTTTCATTCTTATCTCCAACATCGTTTATGGGTCGTATTATAACCCAATGGTTTCTTTCGCGCTGCAAACAAATCGCACGCTAAGAGAGGGAGCCCTTCGCGGAGGACAACAAGCCATTCGATGACGAAATCAGGCAGCTTCTCCACTGAGAAGCTGCTCGTACACGAGCAAATCATTCCGCGAGAAGCAGCAAAAGATGACCTTTTGAATGCTTTGCAGCTTTTGCGTTGAAGCGCGGACCGTTGATGTAGCGACTTCCGCCGCAAGTTCTATAGGATACCCATAGATTCCGGTGCTGATGCTCGGAAAGGCAATGGTGCGTATGGCGTTGGCCGCGGCGACCTCAAGCGAACGACGGTAACAGGAAGCCAGGAGCTCCGGCTCGCCGCGCCCACCGCCCCGCCAGACCGGGCCAACGGTATGAATGACGAACTTCGCGGGAAGGCGGTAGCCCTTTGTGAGCTTGGCATCGCCAGTTTGGCACCCCCCGAGCAGGCGACACTCTTTTAAGAGGTCTGGCCCGGCGGCCCTGTGGATAGCTCCGTCTACGCCGCCGCCTCCGAGCAGCGAGGAGTTCGCTGCGTTGACGATCGCGTCAACCGCGAGAGTCGTGATGTCCGCCTGAAGAGCACGTATGAGTGTTGACATGTTAATACCACCTGACGTTATTTATCTGCAGCTCATATTCGATCATCCTCTTCGTTGGATCGCGATCCCAAGGAACGCGGCGGACTTCCCGGAATCCGCATGCCGCATACATCCTCATTGCAGGAATGAAGAACGGGTGGTCGAGGGTAGAGACTTTGGCCATCTTAATCGCCATCTCCCGGAACCGTCGAAGGATTTCCTGAATCTGCTGTCTCCCAAAACCCCGCCCTCTGAACTCAGGCAAGATGCAATTGTGGCCGATGATGCCGAAGGACGGTCGCGGCCGCGGATCCCATGAGCCAAACCCCAGGATACGGCTATCCAGTCGGGTAAGAAATATGCAAGCCCCAACGGACTCAGGTTGTCCAAAAACCTCGCGATCGAACAGTTCCCAGTTCGCCTGCTCCGGCTTCCACAGCAGTGGATCGCTCTTCACCAGGTCAGCATAGGCTTGCTTCAAAAGCGATGCGATGGTTCCTGGCTTCTGATCAAAGGGCGAGGTAAATTCAAGATCCATATCTCTCTATGCCCTCTCCCCGTATAGAACCAAGTGCCTTGACATCCCCACGACAGACGGCTCCTTGCTTAATCCCATCACCATTTTTGTTATCCGAACGAAGACATCTTTATCCCACTTGCGGGAGTCTTGAAGTTTTTGGGGTATACAAAGAAGATCCGTCCAGCCGCAAACTGCATATATGTCGAGGACGGTAACCCCCAGCGCTTCAAACAACTTCTTGGCCTTGTCCGGGTCGACAGCCCTGAATCTCTCTCCATCATCCTGGACTTCATCCAAGGACGATTCGATCAGCTCGAGTGCCGATGCAGGATCTTTTGAGAACAGATCAATCGCTGCACGGCATCTGTTTACGAGATACATTGAGATCGTTCCTCCCCGTTTCGTAACTCTTATGAGCTCTTTTGCGGCTTCAAGCATGCCATTCCAACAGAGGGCGAAATCGAAACTCTGGTCGGCAAAACGAAGTTGGCCGATATCACATTCAAGGATGTTGACCCTATCCAGGACTCCTTCTTTGAGCAATTTCTGCCTTGCTGTCTCCAGCATCCTGGGAGAGATATCGCATAGAGTGACTGAGTATCCCATCTTCGCCAAAGGGAGTGCGATCCTCCCGGAGCCGCCAGCAGCATCTAAGATCTTTGCATCTCTATTTTTGGGAAGATATCCTTTAAGCAACTCCCAGCCCACATAGTGTTCAACGGCGCCTTTAAACGTCTTGTAATACTGATCGTATCTCGTTGCCCGTTCATCCCACCGCTCCTTTATTTGTCTTGATCGATCTCCCAACATCTCTTTTCCTCTTGATGATCGGGCTAGCTCACTTCCCATCACTTCCCATAGATGCTCCTGATGCCTCGCGATAGGGCACCCGGAAGAACGGAAATATGACTCTCGCTGGGGAACATCTGCGTGATCCAGCGCAACCCAGAATAGCCCCGTCCCTCAACTAGACGGCCAAACTCAGCCCACGGCATCAGGATTGCCGGTTCGTCCGCATCACCGACCGCGCTGAAAACAGTCGCTGATAGCATGTTAGATCTCACCTTATACCGAGCTTCGTATTGCCACAAGCGCTTGTTGTCCCAGACAAACGCGGGGGAGATCAGAATATAACGCTGAAACAGGCTCGGGCGGGTGAAGAGGCTGAAAGCCCCAAATAGCCCTCCTAACGAAATACCTGCGACGGCCCGATCGTCCGGCAGGGCCCTGTAGTGGCCCTCGATAAATGGAAACAGCTCCTCAGCCAAAAAGTCCTGGAACTTAGTCGCTTCTCCAGCCAGCGGCCACTCGCCCCATAGCTTACTGGCGTCCTTTGTCGGCGTGAAATCACGGCTTCTCTTCTGCCACCAGTCGTCAAGGCTTTGATCATATGCGATACCGACAACGATGATCTCAGGAGCCTCCTTAGCCCACGCCAGCCAGTCCGCAGTGTCCGCCGCAAGCCCGAAGCACTTGTCGCCATCGAGCACATACAAAACCGGAAAACTCTTCTCGCTATAGGAATAAGATTCCGGCAGTCGAACGTGGATGATGAAGGCATCGCCGACTTTCGCCGACTCGAGTCTATGGTGTGCGGTACGCACAACCGTGACCGACGGAGTATTTTGACCAAATTCACTACCATATACCTTTACCGCCGTCGCCAATGCCATTAGCGTGAAAACCAGGACCTTAGTTCGCATCGCATGCCTCCTGACTACGCCCCTACTATCCACATCACTATAAACCTCGTCTTCATGGCATGACCTTCCTTATTCAGCATTCGCCACAATATACACGTACTTCAATTTAGCCGACCCCGTGCAAATCACATCATGCTCCGTGCGCGGAGGGCAATAGGCAATGCTATCGCCTTTCAAATATAACGTCGGGCCGCCCGTGATCATCATCTCACCCGCGCCCTCCAGGACGACAAGCACTTCCTCATAGTTTTTCGTATTGTGCTTGCCTACCGATTTTCCAGGCTCGAGCACGACAAGCCC
The DNA here is from genome assembly GCA_964544265.1 of uncultured Eubacteriales bacterium. Lineage (GTDB taxonomy): Bacteria > Acidobacteriota > Aminicenantia > Aminicenantales > Saccharicenantaceae > JALHVH01. The sequence goes on along the minus strand of CAZJBD010000001.1, from coordinate 20,687 downwards.
CGAGTGCATGGTCACCGTCTCTGGAGGCCCCCCGAGAATGCCCAGGTATTCCTTTACGTTAAGATCCAATGGTATCAATTTGGGTTCCGGCATCTTTTTTTCCTGCTCCTCCGAAGCAGAAAAAAACATACTCATCGATAAGAAAACGACAGCAAGGCTCACCAAACAAACAGACTTAGCACGAATGCTCATTCGCACTCCTTTCATAATTTCGCCCAGCCAGTGTCAGGGCTCTATCTAAGGGGACCAGATAAAGGAATATCGGTTTCAGCCCGTTAAGACATGGGATAAACCGGCAGGTGCTCGCGAAGGAGCTTGTGGATGACCTGACCTCGTTCGATGGCCCTCCTGGCAGTGTCGCGATATCGCTTCCTGACTTCGTCGAGGCCCATGGCTTTGAGGGTTTCGACATTCTTCATGCCTGCATCCGTCGAGTGGGCAGCAACAAACTTGGCCATGGTGTCAATCGCCATCTCCCGAATCAGTTGCCAGAGTTCTTTTCCGTCCTTCGCCGCCGTGACGCGGCCGAGAGCGAAGGACATGGAGAGGATTGCGTTCATGCCCAGCGCGGCTTTCCGTTGTATGGCGTGAATCTGTTCCGCCTCCGGTGCGTCCGGCGCCAGCCATCCGAGCTTAATGGCCTCGGCCTTTTCAAGGGCCAGCAGTTCTCGGTCGAGTTCCACCACCGTGCCCAGATGGGCCAATTTCCGGCCTACGAAGGCCTTGCCCAGGATGTTCTCAATGTGGGCCACCGCCTCCATACAGCCTTTGCCTTCGTAGCGCTGGGCTTTCTTCCAGAGCGCCAAAAGTGCCTCATCACGCTTGGATTCAACATCGGCAATCTTGATGGTCTTTATAAACCGCAACGTGCCGTCGTCCCTCTTCTGGAAAAACTCGGGGTATTTTCTCGTGATTTCCGACGGAATAATCATGCTGTCAATATAGTGAATAGCTTCATCCTCGCCGGTCGAGGCCCCGAGGGGGGTGGACCCCTTGAAGCGGAGCGTGCCGGTTTTGCCCAGGAAAAGTGTGGCAGCCGCCGACGGAATGCCGGCGTTGGTAGCCTCTTCCGTCCCGCTGACCATCTCGATCGCCAACACGCGGAGCAGGAGTTTGACCATGTCCATGTCGGAGGCGCCCGGCGCCAGCTCGGCATCCTTGCGGCCGGTGAGGATCGCAACTAATTCCTTCAGCAACACTTCGGCTTCCTTGCGCTCCTTGTCCGAGACCTGACGCTTGCCAGCCTGGGCCACGGCAAGGATTTCCATGACCCGCCCGTACTTTTGCAGACGTTCCGTATTGGCCCCGCCCCCGCATTTCATACCAACGGCACCCATGGCCGTCGCGATATCCGCCTCAAACGGGTCGTTGGGCGACTTGGAGCGATGCGAGACAACCAGTTCTGCGCCGTAGGCCGTCCCTGTCAACATAGCAAGGGCCGTTTCGGAGACCGTGCCTATCTGGTTCGCTTTAATCAGCACGGAGTTGATTTCGCCGTTTTTCGCGCATTCCTCAATACTGCTGTCCTTGGTCGTCACCAGGTCGTCGCCGATGATGAAGATGCGGTCGCCCATCTTCTCCATGATCAGTTTCCACCCGGCATGATCTCTCTCGCCAAAACCGTCCTCGATCGAGACGATCGGAACGCCGTCCTTTTCCATCGCATCCCGGTAGAGCTCAAGAATCTCGTCGCGGCTCATGTCCACCTTGTGCGCATCGCGCCAGAATCGATACATGCCGACGGAATCCTTCTCGCCTTTCTCTTCGCGGTAGGCGGTTTCCAGGGCTGAAGCCGCGGGGTCGAGGGCGATGGCCACGTCCACGCCGGGCACGTAGCCGCAGTCCAGAATCGTTTGCTTCATCATGCGCCACAAACGCTGTTCCGGAACCCGGTCAGTCGGTTCCTTGTCAATATAAGCCGAGAGCCCGCCCTCAGAGCCGATCCCCATCACCTTTGCGCCCGGAGCAGACTCGATGACCTCCTTCAGACGATCCTGGAGTTTCACGGTCATTTCCTGGGCTTCTTCAAAGGTTTTCGGCGAGAGCGGAATAAACATGCTTTCCTGCATGCTGATATTGCTTTCCGGGTATTCCTTCTGGGTATGGAGCCCGCCCATGCCGCAGTTGCGCCACTGCCAGGGCGTTGACACCTTGCTTCCGTCCGCCAAGGTTACGCTCTGTGTCCGGGTCGCGCACATCCGCTCTTTCAAGTCCTTGACCCTCATAAGCCAACTCTCCGCCGAAACGGCCACGGATGCGCGGGCGGCTTCTTCGGCCGCCTTCTGCTCGCGCAACTTGAACTCCTTGTACTTGCCGCGGTCGGCCAGAAAACGATCCAGCAAACCTACGACACCAGGAGCCAGGAAGAAGCGGCCGACGACGATCAGAACATTGCTATCGGGCTTGGCCGCCAACCCCAGGAAAATACAGACAACCGCTATGGGAAGGCAGATGAGGGCTAAGAAACCGCTCCAGAGAGGCGCGGCAGCAGCCACCGCCAGATTGTATGGAGCGTCAGGCACGAAGTTGCCTTCTTCCTTCTTGACCCCTCCAAACTTGCCCCAGGGAATCAACAGGAACATCTTGACGTACCAGGCCACTTTTGCCGCGGCGCTTTTTCCGCGCATCTCCTCGGCACGTTTCTGCGAATCCCGATTCAGCGCCGTGAGTTTCGCGGCGGTTACGTAGTGACCCATCTCATGGATCGCAATACCGACATGCCAGGAAACGTAAAGGATGGTCAGCGAGAGGAGCGTCTCCCAACTGACGAACATGAACCGCAGGACGTCGCCTTTGTTAGCCGCTGTAGCCGGCACGCTGAGCACGGACGAGATGAAAGCCGCGTGAAACGAAACCAACTTGTGGTTGGCGATGACCCAGCCGCGTTCCAGGTAGGCCCCGGCTGCTCGTACTGGTGATGAATTTCTACACTTATTCATACCAAAAGTATATTGTCTCCGCGAAGCACTGTCAATAAACACAAAAAACCACGAAAATGGCTATCCACAGGAGCTAATGGAGACGATCCGTCAAGCGTTCATATGAGATTGAATCGATAGGATATCCCTCCCCTAACAAGCTCGGCGGCAAGTATGATTCATAACTATGAGAGATGAAACCGCAGGGCGAAGTATGCCAGGCTGAGCAAAGATATGCAAAAGAGAAATAGCCCAACTCCAGCCAGAATACTACGCGACTTGATTATCCGTTCACGAACCCTTCGAACTTCGTCAATGATGTTGGGGTTGAACTTGAGGTATCGCGGATAATAGCCAAGCGCGAATACAAAAGCACTCAGAAGCATCAGAAGCAGAGGTAGGATTAAAAACGAACTTTCTGGCATAGGAATCGTTTTTTCCGGGTCCCCCCAGATCAGGATTGGGGTCACGGTAGTGATCAGCGTTCCAAACGTCGCGCTCACGCTCAACATCGTTTTATGGAAGTCGACAGCCGTCTCAGAAGATTTGATCAATACCTGCTTTCCATACTCCAGCAATGCGAGCTCCGTCTGAGTTGGGAACCTCGCCTCACCAGATGGCGTTTGGTTCTTCGACTCCTTCAGTTTAACCGGAACATCGACCACGATTGTCGTCCCTTTAGTTGGACATACCAGAGCGCAAGCCACCGTTTCTGTTTCCATAGGAATCATGAACACGCTGCTGACCTGCTCGCCAATGACTTCAGTAAGATGGAAAACATGCTTGCCTCCACAAGCAGGACATTTGTCGACTTCAAAAGGGATTGCCTTTTTTTTCTGAACGGTTTCCATACTTACCTCCTATCGCCTCCAAACGGTTTTTATATGAATATTAATAAACAAAGAAAGCTTCGAAGAAAATTACCTGAACCCCCTCTCTCAATAAAAATTCTAGATCGGCCCAGCCGGGATGTCAAGGCTTTAAAAATCATTGAATAGGGAAGATCCTTGGAAATCCTATTTGCCGCGAAGAAAGCCGTCAGTTCGGCCAGGAAGGACAAAGCCCCACCGGCCTTCGTGGCTTCCTTGACAGTATCACTCGCGGAAAGATATATTTCGAGAGAGAATTTCTAAGGAGTCTCGCACATGACCATCAAAAACCGTTTCATTTCTTCGATCGGGCTGGGATTGTTCCTGATCTCAGCTTTCGCCGCGTCCACGTCAGCCGTTTCGCCGGCGGAGGAACCAACCAAGCCTCCCCGCCCCCTCAAGGTCGATGATCTTTTCGCCTTGAAAGAGGTCTATGATCCGCAATTAAGCCCCGATGGCGCCTGGGTCGCCTATACTGTCACGACCACCGACCTGGCAAAGGAGAGCTCCGACACGAACGTCTGGATGGTCCCAACCACAGGCGGCGATCCGGTCAGGGTCACGTCAAGCCCGAAACCGGAATCGCGTCCCCGTTTTAGCCCAGACGGAAAATGGCTAGCCTTCCTCTCAGCCCGGGAGGGAAAGCGGAGTCAGGTCTGGCTCCTGCCGCGGAGCGGGGGCGAGGCCGTGAAGCTCACCGACTTCAAAACGAGCGTCTCCGATATCGTTTGGTCGCCGGACTCAAAACGCCTGGCCCTGGTCATGAAGGACCCGGATTCGGAGGGAACGGCTGCTGATGAGGACGATGAGGATGAAAGCGCTCCGGCCGGCGATAAGGAGAAACCTAAAACCCCAAAACCGATCGTCGTCCGCCGCCTTCAATTCAAGAGGGACGGCACCGGCTATCTTGATGAAAGGCGCCGCCATATCCATGTATTCGACATCGCCGGCAAGACGGCCGTTCAACTGACCTCCGGTCCCTTTGACGATTCGTCACCGGTCTGGTCGCCCGACGGAACGAGGATCGCTTTTGCCAGCAACAGGACGCTTCCCGACGCCGACTCGAACCAGGATAGAAATATCTATATCGTTGAAGCGAAAGCAGGGTACGTGCCCAGGGCGATCGCCACGTCGCCTGGCGATGACGACTCCCCCGCCTGGTCCCCCGACGGCCGATGGCTCCTCTACCTCCAGGGCTGCGACCCGAAAGACATGTGGTATGGCTCGAATCATATCGCTCTTGTTCCGGCGGGGGGAGGAACGCCACGGCCCCTCACCGCCTCCATCGACCGGAACGCCTACGCCCCGCTTTTTTCTCCTGACAGTCTTTATGTCTACTTTCTCCTCGAGGACGGGGGGAACCAGCCCCTTTGCAGGGTAAGTGTGAATGGGGGCACGGTTGAACGGATCGCGGCGATGGATCGTGAGGTCCAGGCGTTCGACATCGCCGGGAAAGGAAAGGTTGCCGTCCTGGAGGCGACCAGCGGCCGGCCGGCCGAGATCTCCGCCGTGGGCGCTGACGGGTCGCTGATCCGCCTGACCCATGTCAACGACGAAGTTCTGAAGGGCATCAAGCTCGGCGAGGTCCGTCGTTACAAGGCAACGAGCAAGGACGGAACTCCCCTAGACGCCTTCCTGACTCTTCCGCCCGACTATAAAGAGGGAACAGAGCTCCCGGCGATTCTCCGCATCCACGGCGGCCCGGTCATGCAATTCACGCCGGGATTCGATTTCGAGTGGCAGATTCTGGCCTCCCAAGGCTATGCCGTCATCACGTCCAATCCGAGGGGATCGTCCGGATACGGCACAGCATTCAGCCGAGCTATCTTTGCCGACTGGGGCAACAAGGACTTTGAGGATGTCATGGCGGCCGTTGACGGCGCCGTGGCCATGGGGATCGCCGATCCCGACCGGCTTGGGGTCGGCGGCTGGAGCTACGGCGGCATCCTGACGGACTACGTCATCACGAAAACGGACCGCTTCAAGGCGGCAATCTCGGGGGCCTCCATGGCCAATATATTAGCCGGCTACGGAACCGATCACTACCAGTACGAATACGAAACCGAGCTTGGGCTTCCCTGGCGGAACCGTGACCTCTGGTTAAAGCTATCCTCTTCCTTCTTCGATGTCGAGAAGATTACGACTCCCGTCCTCTACGTGTGCGGCGCGCTCGATATGAACGTGCCCCTTCTTAATACAGAACAGCTCTACCAGGCCGTCCGCCGGATCGGAAAGGTCAGAACCGAGCTCATCATCTACCCGAACCAGTGGCACGGGATCGAGACCCCCAGCTACCAGAAAGACCGCTATGAGCGCTACATCGCCTGGTACGACAGTTTCCTTAAGCCAAAAGGAGTGGTGACTGGAGAACGAAAGCCCGAGGCGACATCGCTTCTCGGCAAGCCTCTCTATACGGCTGCGGCGCCGGCCGATCAGAAAAAAACTCTTGAAGATGCACTGGCCAAGGCAACCTCGGAGTTCGTGAAGAATCCCGACAGCGACGACTCGATCCTCCAGCTCGGGCTTAGGACTGCCGACTTGGGCCGCTATCGGGAGGCGATTGATATCTATTCAAGAGGGATATCCAAGCATCCCGACGACGCGCGGCTACCCCGGTTCCGCGGTCACCGTTACATCACCGTCCGTGAGTTCGATAAGGCGATCGCAGACCTGTCGCAGGCGGCCGAGCTGATAAAAGGAAAGCCGGATGTCCCTGATAGGCCTGGCGTCGAAGGCGCGGCCGTTCCGGACGCTTCCGCCAAGCCCGTGAACACACTCCGGTTCAACGTTTGGTACCACCTGGGCTTGGCCCATTTTCTCAAAGGGGATTTCCCCGCTGCCCTTCAAGCCTATCGGGAGTGCCTCATGGCCGCAAAGGGAAATGACGAGAATCTGGTCGCAGTCTCGGATTGGCTCTATATCACCCTGCGCCGCATCGGCCTGAATGATGAAGCGGCCAAAGCTCTTGAAGCCGTTCGTCCTGATATGAAGATCTCGGAAGATATCGCCTACCTGAACCGACTTTTAATGTACAAGGGGACTTACGCTCCCGATGACCTGCTGCAGACAGGAGGCTCTGAGATTGACCTGGCCACCTACGGTTTCGGCGTCGGGAACTTCTATCTTATGAACGGCGAGAAAGACAAAGCCCGGGCGGTCTTTGAAGAGGTCATGAAAGGCCCGGCCTGGAATGCATTCGGTTATATCGCCTCCGAAGCCGAGCTTGCGCGAATGAAGTAGAGGCGGCCATGGATAAAAAACCCTTCATCCACCCGTATATCCCAAACTCCGTCCCCGAGGTCAAAAAGAAAATGCTCGCGGAGATCGGTGTCAAAAACATCGAAGAACTCTACGAGGATATTCCTCCGCGATTGCGGCTGAAAAGAGACCTGAAGCTCCCCAAGCCCTTGACCTCGGAGCTAGAGCTCCGGCATCATATGGAAGCCATCCTGGATCGGAACATATCCTGCGCCCAGAGGCCGAGCTTTCTGGGAGGAGGCTGCGCCCGGCACTACGTCCCGGCTATCTGCGACGAGATCGCCCATCGCTCGGAGTTCCTGACCGCCTATGCCGGGGAGCCCTATGAGGACGCAGGGCGATTCCAGGCCCTGTTTGAATACGAGAGCCTGATGGCCGAGCTCCTCGATTTCGACGTCGTCAACGTCCCTACCTACGACTGGGGGCAGGCGGCCAGCACGGCGGCCCGCATGGCGGGACGAATCACCGGGCGCCGAAAGCTTCTCGTCTCCGATACGATGTCTCCCGACCGAATGGCCGTCGTCCGGAACTACTGCCACCCGGTCATGTCCTTAAAACCCGTCGGCCATCGTAAGAATACGGGTTTCCTCGATCTCGGAGACCTCAAGTCCAAGCTAACAAAGGATACGGCGGCCGTTTATTTTGAGAATCCCTCCTATCTCGGCTTTATCGAGACCCAAGGTGAAAAGATCTCTTCCGCCGCTCACGCTAACGGCTCCCTGGTCATCGTCGGGGTCGACCCGATCTCCCTGGGGGTCCTGAAACCGCCGAGCGGCTACGGCGCCGACCTGGCCTGCGGCGACATCCAGGGGCTCGGGAATCACATGTTTTACGGGGGCTCCCTCGGAGGCTTTATCGCTTCACGGGACGAAGAGAGGTTCGTCATGGAATACCCCTCCCGGCTTTTCGGCATCGCCCGGACCTCGGCCGAAGGGGAATGGGGCTTCGGCGACGTCGCCTACAGCCGGACCTCTTTTGACAAACGGGAGAAGGGCAAGGAGTTTATCGGGACGGCGGCCGCCCTCTACGGCATCTCCGCGGCCGTCTATCTTGCCCTCATGGGACCGCAAGGCATGCGCGAGCTCGGGATTCACGTCCTGCAGAAGACCCGATATGCGGCCCTGAAACTCGCGGAGGTCCCGAGCCTGCGCCTCCGCTTCCGTTCCACTCCGTTCAAAGAGTTTGTCGTCGATTTCAACCGCACGGGCAAAAGCGTGGGCGAGGTTAACGAACACCTCCTCGAAGAGGGCATCTTCGGCGGCAAGGATCTTTCAAAGGAATTCCCGGAACTCGGAGAATGCGCACTCATTGCCGTCACGGAAATGACAACCCAGGCCGCGATCGACAGGCTGGCGGCGGTTTTGAAGAGTTATCTGGGCTGAGAAGAGAAAATTCATGGACATAAAAAAAGAAAGCAAGCTGAGGAATTTTCACCAGGCCAAGTGGGATGAAGAGGTCATCTTCGAGCTAACCAATCCCGGCGAACGGGGGATCCTCGTTCCTGGGGTAGAGCCCGGGATTAAAAAGGTCACGGGCGATGGCCTCTCCTCCATCCCGGAAAGCATGCGGCGCGAAATACCCCCGGCCCTCCCCGAAATCTCCCAAATGCGAGTCCTCAAGCACTTCCTGCGGCTCTCCCAACAAAACCTGGGCGCCGACCTCAACGTCGACGTCGGCCAGGGGACCTGCACGATGAAGTACAATCCCAAGATTAACGAAGTTTTTGCCGCGTCGCCAAAGGCGGCGGACCTCCACCCAGGTCAGGACGAGCGGACGGTCCAGGGCGCTCTCCGGATCATGTACGAGCTCGACCTATTCCTGCGCGAGATTTCAGGGCTCGACCAGTTTACCCTCCAGCCGAGCTCGGGCTCGCACGCCATCCTGGCCATGGCCTCGATTGTCAGGAAGTTCCACGAGACGCGGGGCGAAGGGGATAAACGAGATGAGATCATCACGACGATCTTCTCCCACCCGTCGGACGCGGCCGCAGCGGCCGTCAAGGGATATAAAGTCGTCACCATCTATTATGATAAAACCGGGCTTCCCGACATCGGATCTCTAAAGAAGGCCGTATCCGGCCGGACGGCGGCTCTCTTCATCACCAACCCGGAGGACACCGGGATCTTCAATCCTAGAATCACCGAATTCACGAGGACGGTTCATGAGGCGGGGGGACTCTGCGGTTATGACCAGGCCAATGCCAACGGCATCCTGGGAATCACCCGGGCCAAGGAAGCCGGCTTCGACATGTGCTTCTTCAACCTCCACAAGACCTTCGGCACACCCCACGGCTGCGGCGGGCCTGCCTCTGGAGCGCTGGGCGTTTCCAAGGCGCTCGTGGATTATCTGCCCGTCCCCATCGTAGAATACGACGGGAAAAATTACTCCCTGAATTGGGATCTGCCGCATACAATCGGCAAGGTGAGGGCCTTTTACGGCGCCTTCCCGGCCATCCTGAGGGCTTACGCCTGGATTATGAGCCTGGGAGCGGCAGGATTGAGGGAAGTGGCCCACATCGCGGTCCTCAACAACAATTACCTTCTCAAGAAGATCACGGAGATACCGGGCGCGACGTCTCCTTTCGCCGCGGGCAAGCGCCGGATCGAGCAAGTCCGGTATAGTTGGGAGGAACTCACGAAGGATACCGGTGTGGATACCCACCAGATCGCCCTGCGCATGGCCGATTTCGGATTCCACCTCTGGTCGAGCCACCATCCATTTCTCGTTCCCCAGCCGTTCACAATCGAGCCGACCGAATCCTACTCCAAGGAAGAGTTGGACGAGTATGTGGAAGGACTGAGGCAGGTGGCCGAAGAAGCCCGCCGGGAGCCGGACACTGTCAAGAGCGCGCCACACAGGAGCGTTGTCCATAAAATCGACGAATCGACGTTCGACGACCCCGCCAAATGGGCCATCACCTGGAGGGCCTACGGGAAAAAGCACGGAAATCCGGCCGATAAGGAAAGGATAAAATGACCGTAGATATCGCCCGCAGGGCTTTGGAGCTCATTTCACTGGAGGGAAAGATCGCCCTGGTTACGGGCGCAGCCTCCGGAATAGGACGGGGCATCGCCTTGAAGCTGGCAGAATTCGGAGCGGTCGTTTTACTCCTGGATATCAACGAAAAGAAAGGCCTCGAAGCAGCCGCAGAGATTGCCGCGCGCGGAGGAAAAGCGCGTTTTATCAGATGCGACGTCCGTTCTGACGCCGATTGCCGGCGGGCCGCCTCTGAGGCCGTCCGCGAATTCGGCCGGATCGACATCCTATGCAACAACGCCGGGGTCGCCATCCGCAAGAACGTTGTCGATCTCAAGGAAGAGGAATGGGACTTGGCCCTTGGCGTCATGGTGAAGGGCGCCTACCTCCTGTCCCGCCAGGTCATCCCAATCATGGCTCGGGGTGGGGGGGGCAGCATCATCAATACGGGCTCAGGCTGGTCCTTGAAGGGCGGTCCTAAGGCCGCATCCTACTGTGCCGCCAAAGGAGGCATCCTCAACCTGACCCGGGCCATGGCCATCGACCACGGCAAGGACCGAATCCGCGTCAACTGCGTTTGCCCGGGCGACATCGATACGCCCATGCTGCGGGGAGAATGCCTCCAACTCGGAGAAGACATGGAGGCGTTCATGAAAGAGGCGGCGGCCCGGCCGATTGCCCGGGTTGGAACGCCGGAGGATGTCGCCAATGCGGTCCTCTTCTTCGCGAGCGACCTCTCCAAATGGGTGACCGGGGCCCATCTCGTCGTCGATGGAGGCGGGACCGCCTGAGAAGAGGAGTCATGAAAAAGATACGCATTTGGACCTTGCCCATGATCCTCGGCTTGTTCGCAGGCCTTGGAGGAACGTCCTCCTCTTTTGAAGATCGCCAGTTCGAGGACTGGGAGAACTTGGCCATCCTCAGCCGGAATACCGAACCGCCCCATGCCACTTATGTTCCTTATGCATCGGCGGAGGACGCGGCCAAGGGCGACTCGTCCCGATCGCCTTTCTTGATTTCGCTTGACGGCATCTGGAAATTCAAGTGGGTTCCGAGTCCCTCAGACGCCCCCCTCGGATTCGAAAAAGAGGGCTACGACATCAGCAGCTGGACGGACTTCCCTGTCCCCTCAAACTGGGAGTTCAAGGGCTACGGACAGCCCATCTACCTCGACGAGGCCATGCCCTTCGGGGGCGATCCGCCTTACGTCCCGCGGGAAAATAACCCGGTCGGGTCATACAAACGCTCTTTCACCGTTCCTAACGCCTGGACGGGACGACAGGTGTTCCTCCACTTCGGCGGCGTGAACTCCGCGTTCTACGTCTGGGTGAACGGGAAGGAGGTCGGGTACAGCGAAGACAGCAAGACGCCGGCCGAGTTCAACATCACAAAATATGTGAAACCGGGCGAGGATACGTTAGCTCTTAAGGTCTTCCGCTACAGCGACGGGAGCTGGCTCGAGTCCCAGGACATGTGGAGGATCAGCGGCATCGAACGTTCCGTTCAACTTTTTTCGACCCCCGACGTGATGATCAGGGATTTCCAGGTCAACGCCTCCCTTGATGATACTTTTAAGCACGGGAAGCTGGACGTCCGCGTGAGCGTCAGGAACCACCGTCTGGAGCCAGTGCAGGGATACAGGCTTAAGGTCGAGCTCTTGAGCCCGGACGGCACGTCCGCGGTCCCGGCGCCGCTCCTGTGTGCGGTCGATGCACCGGCAGACGGGGAAACCAACGGCCTGATCAGAAGCCCCGTCGTTTCGCCCCTGCATTGGACGGCCGAAACGCCGAACCTTTACACGGCTGTCGTATCGCTCTTGGACCCCGGGGGCCGGACGATCGAAGCCGTCTCCTGCAAAACCGGCTTCCGGAACGTCGAGATCCGAGACGGCCTCCTGCGGGTCAACGGGGTTCCGATCCGCATCCGCGGCGTGAACCGGCACGAACACGACCCCCGAAACGCTAAAGTCGTCAAGGAAGACCTCATGATCGAGGACATCCGGCTGATGAAGCGGTTCAACATCAACGCCGTCCGGACGAGCCATTATCCCAATGCCCCACGCTGGTATGAACTCTGCGACCGATACGGGCTCTATCTCGTCGACGAGGCCAATATCGAATCGCACGGGGTGAGCTTCGACCCGGACAAGACCCTGGCCAACAAGCCCGAGTGGCAGGCCGCCCACCTCGACCGGACGCGCCGGATGGTCGAGCGCGACAAGAACCATCCATCGGTCATCATCTGGTCGCTGGGCAACGAGGCCGGAAACGGCATCAACTTCCAGGCGACCTATGCCTGGATCAAACAGAGGGACGCAACCCGGCCGGTTCAATACGAAGGCGCGAAGCTCAACCCGAACACCGACATCTTTTGCCCGATGTATGCCCGGATTTCCAAACTGGAAGAATACGTCCGGACAAACGATGCCCGGCCGCTCATCATGTGCGAGTACGCCCACGCCATGGGCAACAGCGTTGGGAACCTCCAGGATTATTGGGACGTGATCTTGAGTCATTCCAAGCTCCAGGGCGGCTTCATCTGGGATTGGGTGGACCAGGGGATCATGAGGACAAACGCGAAGGGGGAACCGTTCTGGGCCTATGGAGGCGATTTCGGACCGCAGGAGATCCCCACTTCCAAGAATTTCTGCTGCAACGGCCTCGTCCTGCCCGATCGGAAACCCCACCCTCACATATGGGAGGTCAAAAAAGTCTACCAGCAGATCCACTCCAGCCCATTGGACCTTGCGGCCGGGAAACTCAGGATCGAGAACCGGTTTGATTTCACCGACCTTAAGGAGTTTGTCGGCTCCTGGAAGCTCGAGGCCGAAGGCCGGACCATAGAACAGGGTAACCTTTCGGAAATCAAACTCGCGCCCCACCAAAGCCTGGATATCGAGGTCCCCTATCCGAAATTCAAGCCGGAGCCCGGCATCGAATATTTCCTGACCTTGAGTTGGAAAACGCGGAAGACAACCCCGCTCGTCCCGGCCGGTCATGAAGCGGCCTGGGACCAGTTCCCGCTCCCCGTCAAGGCGCCTTCATTAAATCCGGCCGATCCGGAGAGCCTGCCCCCACTCATCATGAAAGAAACCGGCAATTCCTTTTTCTTCGAAGGAAAAAGGTTCAACCTGACGTTTGACAAGACCACGGGGACGATCGTCTCGCTGAAATATGAGAGCACTGAGATCCTTGAATCCGGACCCGTTCCCGACTTCTGGAGAGCCCCCACGGACAACGATTACGGAAACGGGATGCCGGTCAGGTGCTCCGTCTGGCGGGAGGCAGGCCGGAAAAAGAAGATTGAAGCCGCGACCGGAAAAAGGCTCGGTCCGAGCCATGCCCGGGTCGATGTCACGGGAACGCTTCCGGCCGGGAATTCCGGGTTCACAGCATCCTACACAATCTACGGAAGCGGCGACATCATCGTCAACCAGACGTTCAGGCCCGGAGCGGAGGGCTTGCCAGAGCTGCCGCGGTTCGGGATGCAGATGGTCCTGCCCGCCGAGTTCGACGCCATGACCTGGTATGGCCGCGGCCCCCGCGAGAACTATTGGGACCGGAACACGAGCGCCGCCGTGGGTGTTTACTCGGGCCATGTCATGGACCAATATCATCCCTATATCCGTCCCCAGGAGAATGGTTACAAGACGGACGTCCGCTGGGTCGCGCTTACGAATAAGGAAGGCATCGGGCTTCTCGCCACGGGCCTGCCGCTCATCGCCACCGCCGCGAGCCGCTTCCTGCCCGACGACTATGAGTACGGCCCGGAAAAGGACCAGCGGCACCCAACGGACATGAAACCGCGGGACCTCGTCGTGTTTAACGTAGACCTCCGGCAGATGGGAGTCGGAGGGGACAACAGCTGGGGGGCTAAGCCGCACGACGAATACATGCTCTTTCCGAAATCCTATTCCTATTCTTATCGGCTGAGGCCGTTCTCCAGAAAGGACGGTGCTCCCGAGGTCCTGAGCAAAGAAACCTTCGAGCTGCTAGAATAAAGAGGAAAACGATGCACGCTCAATTCAAGAAACATCTGCTTGCCGGAGAGAGGCTCCTGGGGACGATCCTTACGCTCCCCGCCCCAGAGTTGGCCGAGATCGCGGCAGATGCCGGGTTCGACTGGCTCTTTCTCGACATGGAGCACGGCTTATTGGACATCCCGGCCGTCCAAAGGATGGTCCAGGCGGCCGGCGATCGCTGTCCGTCCATCATCCGCGTCCCGGCGAATGAACCGGCTTGGATAAAAAAAGCGCTGGACGTGGGCGCCGCCGGGCTCATATTTCCCAATATCAGGAGCGCGGAGGAAGCCGGCCGGGCGGTCCGTCAGTCCAAGTATCCGCCGGAGGGCGACCGCAGCGTAGGCATCAGCCGGGCCCACGGGTTTGGGGCACGCTTCGCGGAGTATATCGCGGCCGCGAACACGGACACGACGCTCATCGCCCAAGTCGAGCATATCGAAGCCGTCCGCGATATCGATCGTATCTTGGGCATCCGGGGCGTGGATGCGGTGTTCATCGGTCCCTATGACCTCTCCGCGAGCATGGGAAAGCCGGGTCATGTGGGAGACAAAGACGTCAGGGAGGCCATTGAACGCGTCCGGACGGCCTGCGCAGGACGCGGCGTCCCCTCCGGGATCTTTGCCGGCGACCGGGAAGGAGCCCGCAAAGCGTTTAATGAAGGCTTTACCTTCGTCTGCGCCGGGATGGATGTAACCCTTTATGCAGGCCTGGCCGCCCGGATGGCAAAAGAACTCAAATCTAAAAAACCAGCGCAATATTCAGGGAGCCGAGGAAGGGCTTGAGCTCCTGTCCTTTGAACCGCTTGGTTTGATAGACATAGGTTAGGCTCGCTTTCAGACGCCTGTGGCGAAAGGCAATTCCTGTTGCGATATCGACCGTAAACGGCAGCTTATCCACCCTATGACTTCGGCGAAAAGTGTTCCCGTCAAGAAAGATGTCCCTTGCAACGGCATGGCCTTCAAGGGCGGCGAAGACATGGAAGCCGGAATGTCCGCTCCCGGAGAGACTCTGGGCCCTCCCCCCGAAAAGCGAGGCGCTGTCGCTCCCCGGCCCGATGAGGGTCGTTCCGAAATCGTCCGGCAGACGCCTGCCCAGCCGAAACTCGATCCCGCCGGAGGCGCCCGAGAAGACGTTTGAGGCCATTCCCCCGGCATGGGCAATCAGGTCCCAATTTCCTCTGCCAGCCTTGTCGGCCGGCCGAACCTTCCATTTGTAGTCATAGGCGATACCCAAGGCCAGCTCGTCTTTAAGTTGGTTATCCCATCCTTCGGGATAGGTCCAGTTGAAGACCCGGTGGAGGAACTCCTGGATGTCGCCCGCAAACGAGTCGGGGCCGACAATCCCGATGTCGAACTCGAAAGATTCCATTGAGGATGCGGTCGCCCGGTGGAAGCCAAGCGCGGCATAGGTGTACCCGGCATAGGGCCGATCATTCAGGACAAGGTCCTTGCGGATAATGTCCTCAGGGGTGTATGTGCTCTGGCCGAGGGCAACGGAAACAAAGCGCCGCTTTTCAGGCGTTCGGGACGGGGTAAGCGTCCGGCTCATCTTATCCAGCCACCGGGGAACCCGGCCCATTCCGGGGCCGTCGCCCAATCCGGGCGAAACCCAGACCAGTTTCACCCCGTTCGTATAACCTCCGTCGGAGAAGGCAAAAACATCATTCTCCACGAACAGGCCGAAAGTCCCGGCGGGTTTCCGGTCCCCTGCCCATGCTGGACAACTCAGGAAAAGGAGGGCCGTCCAGGCCGTCCATATGAGCATCGCTTGTTTCCTCATGGCATTTTCGAGAGGAGCTTGCGGAACTGGGAGCCCTTCATCATTTTCTGCATCTCCGTAAACTGCTTAAGGAGCTGATTGACCTCGAAAACGGGGCGTCCGCTTCCCTTGGCGATCCTCAGGCGGCGGCTGCCGTCGAGAATCCTGGGATTCTCGCGTTCGGCCGGAGTCATGGAATTGATGATGGCTTCAAAGTGGAGCACCTTCTTGTCATCGACCTGAAGCCTGGAGGCATCCTTGAACAGCCCGCCCTTAGGCAGCATGCCCAGGACCTGGGAGAGGGAGCCCATCTTCTTCATCTGGTTGAGCTGCTTCTTGAAATCTTCGAGGGTGAACTCCTGCTTCCGAAGCTTGCGGGCCATTTCCTCGGCCTCTTTGATATCGGCCTTTTCCTCGGCTTTTTCGATTAAACTGAGGATATCGCCCATCCCCAGGATCCTGGAGGACATCCGGTCGGGATGAAAGACCTCGAGCTTGTCGAACTTCTCTCCCACGCCAGCGAACTTGATCGGTCTTCCGGTGACCGAAACAATGGACAGGGCCGCCCCTCCCCTGGCATCGCCGTCAAGTTTGGTCAGGATGACGGAGGTCAGGCCGATTTTCTCCTCGAAAGCCTGGGCGCTCTTGACCGCGTCCTGGCCGGTCATAGCGTCCCCGATATAGATGACCTCGGCCGGATCGAGGATCTCCTTCACCATTTTCAGCTCATCCATAAGCTCCCCGTCCACGTGCAGGCGGCCGGCCGTGTCGACGATTAAGGGGTCAAAACCCCTGTTGCGGGCAAAAAGCATGAGGTCTTTCAAGGCTTGGCCCGGCGAGGCCATCTTCTCCGCCGTCATTTCATAGAACGGCAGCTGGAGACTGCCGGCAATCGTCCTCAGCTGGTCTTGGGCTGCGAGCCTCTTGAGATCGAAGGAGACAAGGAGGGGATTCTTGTGGATGCCTTGAACCCACCTAGCCAGCTTTCCGCAGGTCGTCGTCTTGCCGCTTCCCTGGAGGCCGACGAGCACGAAAATGGAAGGCGGTGTGTTTGAGAAATTGAGGGATCTTTCTGTGCCCCCGAGGATGGATGTCAATTCGTCCCGGACGACCTTGATGACCTGCTGGGCGGGGGTCAGGCTGGAGAGGACCTCCTCTCCCATGGCCTTGGCCTTGATCCTCCCTTCGAATTCCCGGACGACCTTGTAGTTGACGTCCGCCTCAAGGAAGGCCATCCGGATCATTTTCAGGGCCTCGCCCATGTTCTTTTCGGTGATTTTTCCCTCCCCCCGCAGGTACTTCATCATCTTCTGCAGGCGGTCGGACAATTGATCAAACATGGGGTTCAGACCTCGCTTTCGTCTTGAACTCAACATCTTACGGCATCTTCGGCTAGCGGTCAAACCGGGCTGCCCGGTTCTCCCCTGGACAAACCCCGGCTTGACTTTTACCCCCCCAGCGGGTAAGGTAGAACTACTTTTGACAAAAAACGGAAGGCCAAATGAACAAAAACGACAAGCCGCCGGCCGAGGCTGAAGAGCGAAAAATGGCTTCCAAGATCGACTATGACGAGATCAAGAAGCTCATCGCCCTTCTTGAAGAAAGAAACCTGGCCCTGTTCGAGCTCGAGATCGAAGGGCTGAAGGTCAAGATCGTGAGGAACGTTCCTGGGGCGCCTTCTTACCAGACAGTGGCCGTTGCGGCACTCCCTCAAAATAGTGAGGGTAACAGCCTGCCTCCCGAGGCCCTGCCACGCCTGGAAGCAGACAAGAACGGCCACCAGATCACTTCCCCGATGGTTGGAACATTCTACCGGGCCCCGGCCCCCAACGCCGACCCGTTCGTCGAAATCGGCGACGTCGTGAAGAAGGGCCAGACCTTGTGCATCATCGAAGCCATGAAGCTCATGAACGAGATCGAGTCCGACGCCGACGGCGTGGTGACCGCTATTTACGTCGAGAACGGGAAGCCAGTCGAGTACGGCCAGAAGCTGTTCGCCGTCCGGGTCCCCTCCTGAAGTTCATGATATCCAAGATTCTTGTCGCCAACCGCGGAGAGATCGCCCTGCGGGTCATCCGTTCCGCCCGGGAGCTGGGCATCAAGACCGTCGCGGTCTACTCTCAGGCCGACAAGACGTCCCTCCATACCATGCTCGCCGATGAAAGGGTTTGCATCGGGCCCGCCAAGGCCTCGGAGAGCTACCTCAATATCCCGAACCTCCTCAGCGCGGCCGAGATCACTAAGGCCGACGCCCTCCACCCTGGCTACGGGTTCCTGGCGGAAAATTCCCGTTTTGCCGAGATCTGCGAGACCTCGGGGATCACGTTCATCGGTCCGCCGGCCTCCATCATCCGCCTGATGGGGGACAAGAACAAGGCGCGCCAAGCCATGAAAAAGGCCGGCCTGCCCGTCATCCCAGGCAGTGATAAGATTATCGAGGACGCAGCCGAAGCCAAGAAGATCGCCCAGAAGATCGGTTTCCCGGTCATCATCAAGGCCGCGGCCGGAGGAGGGGGCAAGGGCATGCGCATCTGCGCCACCTCCGCCCAGCTCGAAGAGCAGCTGCCCATTGCCCAGAACGAAGCAAAATCCGCCTTCGGCGACCCTTCTCTCTATATCGAAAAACACATCTCGGGCGCCCACCATATAGAGATCCAGATCATCGGGGACAAGAAAGGCAAAGCCCTCGCTTTCGGTGAGCGAGAGTGTTCGATCCAAAGGAAGTACCAGAAACTCTTGGAGGAGACTCCTTCGCCTTTCATCGACGAGCGGATCCGCAAAAAGATGATGAACGCGGTCGAGAACGCCGCCAGTGAGATCGGCTACCAAAGCCTGGGGACGTTCGAGTTCCTGGTGGACGAAAAAAAGAGGTTTTACTTCATGGAAGCCAACGCGCGGGTCCAGGTCGAGCATCCCATCACCGAGATGGTCTACGGCATCAACCTGGTCAAGGCTCAGATCCGGGCGGCGGCCGGAGAAAAAATCAACTTCCCACTCGAACTCGAAATGCGCGGCCACTCCATCGAATGCCGAATCAACGCCGAGGACCCCGAGACCTTCGTTCCCTCGCCGGGAAAAATCGAGTTCCTCGTCCTGCCGGGGGGAGAGGGCATCCGGGTGGATTCGGCGGCTTACGGCGGCTGGCAGATCCCTCCCGATTACGATTCCCTGGTGGCCAAGATCATCGCCTTCGCCCCGACGCGCTCCCTGGCCATCCGGAAAATGAAAACGGCCCTGGAAACGACGACCATCGTGGGCATAAAGACCAACCTACCGCTCCATCTCCAAATCCTTTCCAGCACGGAATTCCAGGAAGGCAACTACGATGCCCAGTTTATGGAACGGTTCCTGGAGAAGAAGAATCAGGCTTAAAAGGACGTTTGTCCGGCCTATCTAAATTCTTTAGGTAAATCGATACCGTAAATTCCCCGTCGTTGTCCTTGACGACGTTCTCGTTAACCCCCAGAAAAAGGCGGCCTTGAAGAGGCATGGCCACGGTTTGCTCTCGCCCAATATAGAAATACTTGATGAGCTCGTCGCGGACCTCTTCTCCGGTCTTCTCGTCCGTCCGGACGGCCAAAAGCCAAGTGACCCGGCCGGCCAGGCAGCCCAGGTTTTGGTCCGGGAGGGGTTGCTGAAGGCCTTGGATGTCATAGCCCTCGGGACCGCAACCGGCATCAGGATTTCCTTTTTGGAGGGATATCTGACCCTCTCCCTGAAAAACGAGTTCCTCGCCCTCCTCGACATCGATGCCCGTATCCACCCAGCCGGCGTTCGCAGGAACGACAAGTTTCTTCAGCAGGACGAGCTCGGATGACTGTGGTTTCCCTCTCTCGCAGGGAAATCCCGGGCCGCCGAAACCAAGAACGACGGACGCCGCCATGACAAAGACGAAGAAAGCAAAATCCCGTCCCTTTTGCGGACAAAGGCGCTCCAGCATCGTCACCCCACGCACCCCTCCAAGACCTTCTTCATCTCTTCATGAATTCGCCCATTTGAAGCCAGCGCCCGCTGGTTATAGGGATCAAAGGTTCGGCCATCGAAATCCGAGACCCTTCCCCCCGCTTCCTCCACGATTAGCGCACCGGCGGCCACGTCCCAAGGCTTGAGCTTGAGTTCCCAAAAGCCGTCAAAACGGCCGCAGGCCACATAGCAAAGGTCCAGGGCGGCCGAGCCGCAGCGGCGGATGGCCTGGGCCCGGATGATGAAGGCGTTGAACTCCCGGACGTTATTGAAACGACTCGTCCGGACATCATAGGGGAAGCCGGTGGCCAAAAGAGCCTTCCCAAGCTCCGGGACGTTCGAGACCATAATGGGGACGCCGTTCAGGAAGGCCCCCCCTCCCTTGACGGCCTCAAAGAGCTCATCCCTCATGGGATCGTAAACGACTCCCACCACGATCACGCCTTCTTGCTCGAGGGCGATGGACACGCAGAATACGGGAAAAGTGTGCGCAAAATTGGTCGTTCCGTCGATGGGATCGATGATCCAGCGCCAGTCGGACGTACCCGGCAGGGACAAGTCTTCCTCGGCCAGGAAACCGTGGCTCGGGAAGGCCGCTGAAAGGCTTCGGAAGATCATCTCCTGGGACTTCCTATCGAAGAGGGTTACAAGATCGACGGTCCCTTTAAATATGATCTCGCTGCGCTTGTCCACGTTGTCCCTGAGAAGCCCGCCGGCTTCCCGGGCTGCGGCCTTGGCCGCCTCGAGGAACTCATTACGTCTATCCATAACCTCATTATCTTACCAACTTGCCTTTTTCGAAGCAAACAAAGAGCGCTGGAAGCGTCTCTTATCGTGTGATATGAGCAATGACGCAGGGGCGACGCCCGGAGGAGGCAGTCGAAAGTCGGAGCGGGCACGGGTCCTCGACCGAAGGGAGAGGAG